>JADFQT010000013.1 GCA_022561675.1 Chloroflexota bacterium | reverse complement strand
GAGCGAGGCTATTTCGTCAAAAAATTCCTGGCGGGTCCGGTCAACTCGGGCCGTCCCGTGGGTAATGAGCGTCATCCCTATGCCGGCCAGGTACAGTACCTAATAGACACCGGCCGAACCTTAATACGGGACGACATTGCCGAAAATCCAAAATTCCCCTTCGACCAGGAGCACCTGGCCTCCGGGCTGCGTTCCAGCATCGCCGTTCCCATTTTCTCTCAAGAGCGTATCATCGGGATCATGTGTCTGCGTTCCCAAAGGGTGGCGGCCTACGGCAGGCGAGAGCAATCGCTTTTGGAGCGCCTGGCCGAGCGTATCGCCCCGGCCCTTGACAACGCCATGCTGGCCCAGCGGCTGCAAGCCCGGGAGGAAGAGCTGGCGGCATTGGAGGAAATAGCCAGGATCATAACTTCCGCCTCCAGCATCGACCAGGTATATGAGAGGTTCGCCATTGGGCTGCAACGGCTGGTGGAATTCGACTGGATGAACATTAACTTCATCGATGTTGCGGGTAGTAGTCTGGTCAATAAATATTTGTTTGGGGAAGGTCGGCCCGACCGCTACGCCGGAGCGGTGAGGCCGTTGAAAGGCACCTTTGCCGAAAAGGTATTGGCCTCGGGCAAAACTGTGATCAATCAATTGTCTGCGGACTCCGATTCTCCGGTGGAGCGAGAGCTTCTCGAATACGGAATTAAGACCAGCATCACTCTGCCTCTGGTGTCCAAAGGTCAGATAATCGCTGTTCTTGGGGTACGCAGTCACCTGGCCGACGCCTACGGCCCTAGAGAGCAAGAAATACTGGAGCGCCTGGCAAATCAGATCGCTCCGGCGGTGGCCGGCGCTCAGCTAGCCGAGCAACAAAAGGCCCGCCAGGCCGGAGTTTCCACCGGCGAAGGGGGTTCAGGCCAATCAACCTCGCGTCAGGCCGACCTGGCCCATACCCTGAGAGGTCCATTGACCTCCATAAAGGGGTATACCAGCTCCCTGCTTCGGACAGATGTTGCCTGGTCGGCGGAGTTGGAGCGGGAGTTCCTGGAGACCATCGATCGGGAGGCAGATCGGCTAAATCAGGCCGTCAGCGATCTGCTGGATAAATCTCTAGACCGAGACTTACCCGGCTGAGGAGGTACAATGCGCGTAATTTACTCCCTGCGCTCCCGAGACCTGACCGCAGTGGCCGCCGAAGCTGCCTGGGCCGAGTCCATGGGCTATGACGGGGTTTCCAGCAGCGAGACGGCCCATGACCCTTTTCTTCCGCTGACCCTGGCCGCCACCAGCACATCCCGGGTAACCCTGGATACCCACGTCGCCATCGCCTTTCCTCGCTCCCCCATGGTCGTGGCATACACCGCCCGCGACTTGCACGAGCTGTCCCGGGGACGCTTCCGCCTGGGTCTGGGCACCCAGGTCAAGGGACACATTGAGCGGCGCTTCTCAACCCGATGGGAATCTCCGGGACCGAGACTGCGGGAGTACGTGGAATCCCTCAGGCAAATCTGGGACTGCTGGCAATCCGGCCAAGCGCTGAGCTATCAGGGCAGGTTTTACCAATTCTCTCTGATGACCCCCTTTTTCGACCCAGGCCCAAGCCAGTTCCCGCCGCCGGCCGTTTTTACCGCCGCGGTGAACCGCTACAACTGCCGGGTGGCCGGTGAAGTTGGCGACGGCCTGCTCCTCCACAGCCTCACTTCCCCGCAGTACGTGAGGCAGGTGGTTAAACCCGGTCTGGAGGCCGGGGCTCGAAAAGCCGGACGCGAACCATCCAGCCTGATCTTAGGCGGCGGCGGGTTTATCATCACCGGGCCAGATCAGGCCAGCCTCAGCGCGAAGAAGGCCGAGGTGCGCCGGCGCATCGCCTTCTACTCCTCGACCAGGACCTACTTTCCCGTTTTGGAAATCCACGGTTTTGAGGAGGTGGGCCAGCAGCTGCATCAGCTGTCCGTAGAGGGCCGTTGGGCCGAGATGCCTGAGCTGGTCGATGACAAGATGCTGGATGCCTTCGCCGTGGTTGGGGAGTATGACGAGATCGCTCCCAAGTTTATCCAGAGATACGGCGGGTTGCTGAACGAGATCAATTTCTCCATGGACACCTCTTCCAGCGAAGATGAAAACCAGTTGCGCCGGATTATCCGTCAGTTTCAAGAGCAGCCCTAAGCCTATCCGGTCCGGCTACCAGCCCCCGGTTCCAGTCTATTAGCGGAACAAGATGCCCGACGCTCCAACCTCTTACAAAAGGGGTACGTTCCAAAGGCGTAACGAGACTCCCCTGACCTACCGGCTAAAATGGGCTGCTTGGGAGTGGCTTTACGCTGTGGCCCAATGCCGCTGTGTCGGCATGGAGGTACGACTGGAAGGCCCGGCCGGTCGGGTGGTGGACCTGGTTGGAGTGGGTCCGGGCAACACCATATACCTGGTGGAAGTGAAGGCCAGCCGGGCGGACTTCTCTCGGGACGACCACACCCTGGAAGAGCTGGCAGCTTTGAAAGCCCAGGATGCAACCTGGTCCGGGCGCATTCAGCTGGCGCAACTGACCTTGACTCAGGCCGAGAGCTACGCCAAGGTCAACCAGCCGGAAAGCTGGCAGGAGGTCTTTCCCTACCGGCAAGCCCTGGCCGACCTCCAGCGCTTGACGAAAAAGCGGCAATCATATCTGGATCGCCTGGCCACCTACAGCGTCAAGTTTCACGATCCCAAATTCCTGGCCATCGCTGACTACAACTACTTGATCGCGCCACCCGGCGTCATTCCCAGGAAGCGAGTACCGGTCCAATGGGGGCTGCTGACCGAAACGCCAGATATAGTCGTGCCCGCCCCAAAACAGGAAATCCGAAAAACCCCCGGCATCATCTCTAACGTGCTGCGAGCGATTGCCAGAAGCAACACCACTTCAATGATGCGCGCCCAGGGAGTGCGCTTCGACCAAGAGGGCGCGATTTTCCCCGAAGGGGTCGGCGAGGAGCCTGGCCCAGTATCAAGCCAATCTGCCGACTAGCCGAGCCGGTCTCCTATACCAAACCAAGGTGGATCTACAATGAATGCCACGCCGAACCCTGCGGGTTTCACTTTGGATTTAGTTTAGGGTTAAGATGGGTCCATTGGCTTCGACTCTTGCCTGCGGGAGGTAATCATGCCGGACATCAGAATTGATCCCAGAAACTCGGCGCTGTTGATCCAGGACATGCAAAATGACATCGTGAAAAGTGACCGGCCGGTGGTACCTATGGGCAGCGCTCTCCTGATAGCCAACTGCCAAAAGCTCCTGGTCCGAGCTCGTCAGGTGGGCATGCCGGTGATCTACGTGCAGGTAATCCGGCGCCAGGATGGTAAGGACGCACCCAGGCCTCCCTTCGGCACCGCCGCGGCCTCCCTTCGGCACCGCCGCGACCGCCGGCGGACCGGCTCTGGTGGAGGGCACTTCAGGAGCCCAAGTGGTGTCGGAGCTGGCACCGCAGCCGGAAGATCCGGTAGTCAGCAAACACACCACCAGTCCCTTCAATACCACGGACATTGAGGTTTATCTGCGCCGCTTCGGCATCACGACCCTGATCTTGACCGGTTATTCCACCACCGGGGTAGTGGAGGGCTCGCTGAGGGACGCCAAAGACAAGGATTATGACTGCGTGGTGGTGCGGGACTGCTGCGCCGCCGCGACGGAGCAGGAGCAGAGTACCTGTATGGACATTGTGTTTCCCAGAATGGCCTGGGTGGCCGACGCCGATGAGGTTATTGCGGCGATTGCGGGCTGAATCGACCGGGCTCAATCGACCAATCTGAATCGTCAGGGGGTTCAGCCGGGTCCGGGAATAGCCCCCGCTGAGGACTGGGTCACGAGTGCAGGTACAGCCAGGCCATGCTGCCCAGCTCGAATCGGATGCGCCGGAAGGCTTCGGCGTAAGCCAGCCCCACGGCCTCTCCGTGTTGGGCGGCCCCCTCCTGGATTCGCTCCAACCGCTCTTCGGGAGTGCGGCGTCTCATCTGGCTCACATGGGCACTCAGGGATCTGGCCTTCAATTCCAGGTAGTTCTCCACGTCCACGAACACGTCGGGGCTTTCGCTGCTCCACAAATAGGCCTCCCGCACCCGATGAGGCGCTAAACCCTCTTCCTTGATGTGCTCGGGGAAATGCAGGTGGCTCCAGGCGTAAGAGTAGGCGGCGTCCAGGGCCACCTGACCGCTCATGCGGTGGTCCCGGTGGGTATGACTAACGCTCCGGTAGGGATCGATGCAGAAGATGATCTCGGGCCGGTGCCGGCGAATTTCGCGAACCACCTGGCCCCGGAATCGGTGACTATCCTCCAGGGTGCCATCGGGATAGGCCAGGAAGACCACGCCTTGCACGCCCAGAATACCGGAGGCGTCCCGCTGCTCCTGCTGGCGGGTGGCAGCCAGTTGCTCCGGCGCCATTTCCCGGTCTGAGGTGCCCTTGTCGCCATTGGTGCACATGACCACCACAATTTCCGTGCCGGCCTCCTTGATCCACTTGGCCATGGTGGCGCCGCAGCCGCCCTCGGCATCGTCGGGATGGGGCGTCACCACCAACGCCCGGCTGGGCGGCTGGGTTATGATCTCCATTTACTGATCCTCTACTGATCCTCGAATGAATTATTAAACTTGTAAGATTCAAATCCCCCTATATCCCCCTTTGCAAAAGGGGACTGAGGGGGATTTCCCCAAACGGCGGCGCCTCGGATTGGGTTTAGCTCTTGATTCAAGGCTCGGCAGTTACAACTGCCTACGATTGCGGTTCACCGGGACAATATACCTTTCGCCCAACAGCCGCTGTAGAAAGCCTAGCAGAAACTCGGCTTAACCTAAACATAGGCCAGCCGCCCTCGACCGGGTGCGAGGCCCACTGGCAAAATGGGATTCTCTATGCTCCCAACCGGTTATCAGCGGGTCATCTTGCGGGTGAAGGTTACCAGAAAGAGGGCGATCAGGGAGATGCCAACCAGGGACTCAACCACACCCAGGTAGCGGGTCCACCCGTCTGGGATGGTTTCGGAAAAGCCGTAGCCCAACGCGGTGAAGGACACCCCGGAGAAGTAGAGGGACTGCCAGATTCCCTCCCACAGCCCGGCCCAGCATCCCCCTTGAAAGCAGGGTAACCCCGAGTACGGGAAATACCACGCGGCGAACATGGCTATGACGGCAGCCCCTACTCCGATTACCCGTCCCGGAAACTCTCCGTAGCCCCCCACAAGTCGGTAAAGCCAGAGGAGAACAGTCTCGCCCCAGGTTTTTTCCTGCTGGGCTAGCTTGCGCTTGCACTCCCACTCCCGGTAGTGAAACTTGCCTGCAACGTCATGAATACCCCTGTTTATATACCACAATTTGAGTGCCCGGTAGGTTGACGCTGCGAGCTCGACATTAAGGCCCTTACGCTCCAAGTCAATCTGGCAGTCCGGCCCCCAATTCACCTCTTCTAAATTGGTGTCTTGCGAAAACTGGACATGCCACAGGTCTGTTCCCCTGAGATCACTCCCCAACAAATTTGCCCCACAAAGGTTGGTCCTCCCAAGATTTGCTCCATGCAAATTTGCCATGTACAACACAGAATCCTGCAAATCAGCTTTATCAAGGTTAGCACCGCTGATTTCAGCGTATTCTAGATGAGCACTCCGAATGTCTGTGTTTGGTAAAAACGCACCGCACAGGTTAGAATTCTCGAGATTAGCTCCGTAAAGACAAGAATCTCCCAACGCTGCGCCTTTTAAATTCGCGCCTTCAAGATTAGCTTGATACAGGTTGGAGGTTAGCAAAGATACCCCTTCTAAGTTTGCTTCCCTCAGGTCCGCCTCCGCAAGATTGATCTCACTAAGGTCTGCATCTTTAAAATCGGCTCCCACTAATTGGGCATACTTTAAATTTGCACCGACAAAGTTCGCGCCCTGTAGGCTAGCATCGGAAAGAAAAATGCCCTCCAAATTGCGGAAGGATAGATTTAACCCCTTTGCCGCGCCCCCATTTACCTCGATCAACCGCTCCACGTCCTCCTCGGTCAGCGGCTGTTGGTCCGCCACCACGTCCTGACGACCCCACTGGTTCAGCCACCAGTCTACGGCCTTCTTGGTGCGGGGAAGTGGGCCTTCTTCCGGCTGTTGTTGGGCAGGCTCGGTCACGACCCCCTCTCAGTCTCCCCCTAAACAAGGAGGAGAGGTTTCTTGTCTCAGTCTCCCCCTTGGCAAGGGGGAGAGGTCTGCTGGTCCACCCTACAGGTGGAAAACCACCATCTTGAGCTCGGTCATCTCCTGGACGGCGTAGCCGGGACCTTCCTTGCCCATGCCGCTGTCCTTGAGACCGCCGTAGGGCATGATGTCGGCGCGCCACTGGGGCGAGGAGTTGATGTGCAGGTTGCCCGAATCCACCTCGCGGGCGAAGCGCATGGCCCAGTCCACGTTCTGGGTGAATATGCCCGCCGACAAGCCGAACCGGCTGTCGTTGGCCATGGCGATTGCCTGGTCGATGTCGTCGAAGGCGCTGACCGCCACCGCCGGGCCGAAAAGCTCCTCCCTGGATATCCGCATGTCCGGCTTGGCGTCGGCGATGACCGTGGGTGCGTGGAGAGTGCCCTCCCGGTCTCCCCCGGCCACTACTCGAGCGCCCTGGTCCACCGCCTCGGCGATCCAGTCGTGAACCCGGGCGGCGTCCGATTCCCGAATCATGGGGCCCATGCGAATCGACTCATCTGTCGGATTTCCGGTGACGAAGGCCTCGGTCGGCGCGACCAGCGCATCCAGGAAGTCGGCGTAGATGCTGCGTTCGGCGAACACGCGCTGGGTGGAGATGCAGACCTGACCGGCGTTGGCGAATCCACCGGCCACGGTGGCGGCGGCAACCTTTTCCAGGTCGGCGTCGGACATCACGATGAGGGGACTGTTGGACCCCAACTCCATAGTCACCTTTTTGATGCCCGCGTTGCGGCAGATGCGGTCGCCCACCTCCATGCTGCCGGTGAAGGTTATCTTCCGTATTCGGGGGTCGCCGGTGATGGCATCCCCGATTTCCGCGCCGGAGCCGGTCACGCACTGAATCGCCTCCGGGGGGAGCCCCGCTTCCAGCAGAATCTCCGTAAACTTCAAGGCCGACAGCGGGGTGTCCCCGGCGGGTTTGAGGACCACTGCGTTGCCGGCGGCCAGGGCCGGACCCACCTTGTGGCAGACCAGGTTAAGGGGAAAGTTGAAGGGCGCAATTGCCGCCACCACCCCCACTGGAACGCGGATGGTGAAACCGAACTGGCTGGTGACGCCGGGGGCGCCATCCAGGGGGACGGTTTCGCCGTGGAGACGCTTGGCCTCTTCCGAGGATAGCGTGATGGTCTGAATCGCCCGTCCAGCCTCGCCGCGACCCTCCGCAATGACCTTACCCTCTTCCCTGGTGATGGTCTGGCCCAGGTCTTCCATGCGCTCGGTCATCAATTGCGCCGCCCGGTTGAGTATGGCGTAGCGCTCATAAGCCGGCAGCTTGGCCATGACCTTAGCCCCTCGAACCGCGCTGGCGATAGCCAGGTCCACGTCGGCAACCGTGGCGCGGGGGACGGTGTCGATGATCGATTGGTCAAAGGGATTGAAAACGGGCATGGTATTGGCCCGGTCTACCCACTCGCCGTTGATGTACATCTTCATGACGCATGCCTCCTAGCTTTTAATAACTGGAGCAATTGGTAAATCGGCCTCGGCGGCCCAACCAACTGTCCCCCAATGGTGCTTAGGATAGTACCAGGGAGAGGAGTCCGCAACTAGGAGCCGTAAAGATGGAGGGTCTTTGGGTTCTCCTTACTGTCATAACGAGCGAAGCGAAGCAATCCATCGTTACCCACAGGAGATTGCTTCGGGCCCACGGCCCTCGCAATGACAATCGAAAGGCCCTGGGTAAAGAAGGAGGAGGATAGGCAAGGTGCTAACCCTGGCGGGAGATTTCCTTACCCCTTTCCGTCACCCAATAGCGGCCGTTCCGACCCGGCATCCGCTCTATCCAACGGAACTTGCTGCGGGCGGCGTTACGCAAGGTCTGTGTGAAGCTGTGAGGCTGGGTCCAACCGGCCAGGTCAAACAGGCGGGAGAGCTCCTCGGCATCCACACCATCGGACCGGAGGAATCGTTCCGCCCCCTCGGCCGCCACCACTACCCTTCTCATGTCGCCCAAGGGGTTGACCGAACGGCAATACTGGATAAAGGACTCTTCGCTCGCGTCGGCGGGGAGGCCCGTAACGGCATCTTGGTGGTTAGAAGAGGTCTCAGAAGTGGCCGTTGAGAGATCTTGCTCCGTTGGGTTCCCAGGTGCAGGCATTGGGTTCCTGGGCGCCGGCGTTGGGATCGCGGCTCCGTTAACCGGGACCACGCCTTCGGGTACGCATGGCTGCACCAAATTCTGGGCCGACAAGAGGGCTTGAAGCCCGGACAATACATCGCCTAACTGGGCAATATTTAACTGATTCGTTTCATTCAAAACCGGTCCATTCAAAACCGGCGGGCCGCCGGACAGCAGCTCTTTGGGCAAATCCCTCAAGACCGTTCCCACAATCTCATGCACGATTTCCGAATCCGATTCCAGGGTAATCTGCACACCATTGGGTAATGTAATAGATACTTTAATCATGGCGGAGATTCATGGTGTAGCCGGGCTCTCGAAGATCGGAGCGGGGGTATAGTACTCAACCCAGTAGCCCCAGGCAATACGGACAGGCGCTGGCGAATGATAAGCATGCCTGCTCCGGCAACATCATACCAGGGATCGAATAAAGAAAGCAGCCAGACCCAAGAACATCAGAAATCCCAGAACGTCGGTGAAGGTTGTTACGAATACAGCTGAGGAAACTGCCGGGTCCATCTTTAAGCGGCGCAACAGCAGGGGCACGCCGGCTCCCGCCAAGGCGCCGACCACCATGTTGCCCATCATGGCAAAACCAAGCACAAATCCCAACATGGCGTTGCCCTTCCAGGCAAAGGCTGCAACCCCCACCACTACGCCCAGCAGGATGCCGTTTACCACCCCCAGGGCCAGCTCTCGAACCAGCAGGCGGAACCCGACCCGGCTTGGCACCTCTCCCAGAGCCATGCTGCGTACCACCAGGGTGACGGTCTGGGTGCCGCCAATGCCTCCCTGTCCGGCTACCACCGGCAAGAAAGCCGCCAAGACCACCACGCTGGCGATGGTGGACTCAAACTGGCTGATAACGAGGGCGGCCAGGAAGGTGGTGGCCAGGTTAATGTAAAGCCAGGGCACCCGGTGACGTAGGGAGTTGATCAGTGGCCCGAAAACCCTTTCGCCGGGCATTCCGGCCATTCGATACATGTCTTCCGTGGCCTCCCGTTCCACCACGTCGACCATATCCTCGGCCAGAATGACCCCCATCAGCTGATCGTCATCGTTCACCACCGGCAATTGATTCAGGTTATACCGCTCCATCAGCCGGGCAGATTCCTCCTGGTCGGTCTCGGGATGAACCGCGATAAAGTCATGGTCGGTTAGCTCCCCAACCACCTGGATCGGCCGGGCCAAGGCCAAGCGGGTAATGCTCAGGGTGCCCACCAGCTTATTTTCCCCATCCACCACCAAAACCGCGCTAATATCCTCGGCTGCCCGACCCAGCAGCCGAAGGCGATCCAGCGCGTTGGCGGCGGTGGTTCCTACCGGCACCACCGGGTAGTCCGGCGTCATCAAACCGCCGGCCGAATCGTGGCGGTGCTCCAGCAGCGGGATTATTTCCCTGGGGTCCCGCATGCTGTCCAGAATCTCATGGGAGGTCTCGTGGGACAGATTGTTGAGGATATCCGCGGCCACATCGGGACTGATGTGGTCCAGGACGGTAGCCAAGCCCGGTGTCGTGATATCCCTACAAACTTCCAGGAGCTCCTGGTCGTCCAAATGCTCCAAAATCGCGGCGGTACTCTCGGCAGGCAGGGTTACCAGCAGGTTTTGGCGGTGTTCGCGAGACAGCTCAACCAGGACTTCGCTCTGATCCACCGGGTGGATCCGGCCGAAAAAGGAGAGAGCGGGCTGCAGGTCATGCCCTCTCAATAGCGCGTTCATCTCCCGGGTCAAGGCGTCTACCGAGCCGCCTCGGCTCCGCTCCCGGGGGTCGGCTGGCTGGACAAAGGGAATGTGTGGTCCTTCTTCCATAAATTTCCGGCAGGACTGCCTAAAGGTATGGGGGCATGCCAAGGGATGCGGGACGGGTCAAGCTAATTATAACCAGCCAACAGGCCCAAATGCCGTGGAAATTGGCCGGCGCAAGCCGGACTTTTGAACCGCGCCGATTCACCGGCGCCGTACCGCAGCCGGAGCGGGAGGATTGGCTAGTTAAGGAGTGGCTCAGAGGGTTTGCTACAGACTGTCTGCTTCAGAGCGTCTGCTTCAACCGAAGCGCCAGGGACCGGGTGAGGCCCGGCACCGCCGCTATCTCATCCACCGGGGCCTCCCTGATGGCTTGTATCGAGCCGAATCGCCGCAGCAGCATCCGCTTCCGTTTTGGACCGATGCCCGTCACCAAATCGATGGAAGACCGCAGGCTTCCCTTGCTGCGCAGGTTGCGATGATAGGTGATGGCGAACCGGTGGGCCTCGTCCCGGATACGTTGAACCAGATACAGCCCCTGGGAACGGCGCGGCAAGATGATGGGCTCCGGAGTGTGGGGGACAAAAAGCTCCTCGTTTTCCTTGGCCAGGGAGGCCAAAGGTATGTCATCCAGGCCCAGCTCTAACAGCACTTCCAAAGCTGCCGAAAGGTGACCTTTGCCACCGTCGATGATCACCAGGTCCGGCACGATGCTCCAAGCGTCCGGCGGGCCATCTCCTTCCCGTTCTGGCGCGGCCCGGTCTGGCACGGCCCGGTCCGGTACGGCCAGGCCTGGCGCGGCACTCTCATCGGCCCGGGCATTAGCCAGCCGCCGGAAGCGACGCCGGAGCATCTCCTGCATACTGGCATAATCGTCGACCCCATCCACCAGCTTGATTTTGAACCGCCGGTAATGGGAGGTTTTCGGCTTACCATCCTGAAATATCACCATGCTGCCCACCAGGTTGGTGCCCTGAATGTGGGAGATGTCGTAACATTCCATACGGACGGGCAGGGAGGGCAAACTCAGCTCTTCCTGCAGCTCAGCCATAGCCTGGTGAATAACATCGGGATTGTTCAACCACTTGACCCGGTGCTGAGCCAAGCCCTGGTTGGCGTTCTCCGCCACCATATTCAATAGCTTTCGGTTGGGGCCCCTTTGGGGGAAAATCAGGTTTACCGCTCCTCCCCGCCGCTGTCGCAACCAGTCTCGGATCAACTCCTCTTCTTCCACCGAATGTTGCAGCAGAATTTTAGGGGGAATGACCAGGGCCGTCTGGTAAAACTGCTTGATGAACTGCCCCAGCACCAGGCTGGTTGAGTCATCCTGCGTGCCCTCCATAAAGAAATGGTCCCGACCGATCAGCTTGCCGTGGCGGATGAAGAACACTTCAACCCAGGTCTCATCTGTTCCCTGAGCCATGGCTATTACGTCAGCATCCCCAATCGGATTGGAGTCGACTTTGATGCGCTGCTCTTCGGCTACGCGCTCAATGCTTCGAATCTGGTCCCTCAGCACCGCGGCGCGCTCAAATTCCAGTCCTTCGGAGGACTCCTCCATTTTTTTTGACAGCTCCTGGGTCACCGCCTCGGTGTTGCCCTCCATGAACATAATGACCTGCTGGATGACCTGGTCATAGTCCTGCCGGCTGGCATATCCGGAACAGGGAGCCACGCAGCGGTGTATAAAGTATTCCAAACAGGGTCGCGGGTCGCTGCCGGTTATTACCTTGGTGCAGGAGCGATAGGGGAACAGCTTCTTAACCAGGTCCATGGTTTGGCGAACGCTGCCGGCCGTGGCGAAGGGACCGAAATAGCGGGCACCGTCATCGGACACTTGTCTCGTTATGTAAACCCGGGGGAATTCTTCCGAAAGATCTATCTTCAGAAAGGGATAGGTCTTGTCGTCTTTGAGGCGTGCGTTGTAGCGGGGGCGGTACCGCTTGATCAGGGTGTTTTCCAGGATCAGCGCTTCGGCCTCGGTGTCGGTGACGATAACTTCGAAATCGGTAATCTGAGGCACCAGGCGACGAATCTTTGCGCTATGCCCGCTGGGAGAACCGAAGTAGGAACTCAGGCGGTTACGCAGGACGCTGGCTTTTCCGACGTAAAGGACATTGTCCCCGGCGTCCTTCATCAGATAGACCCCGGGCTTCTCCGGAGTGACCCGCAGGCGATGTTGGAAAGTAGAATCAGCCATTTAGGCCGCTAAATAAAAACTGAAATGAGGATAAGAACGGCGGTTAGTGTTCCAGCCATTATTAAGATGCGGATGACCTCAGCCTTGACGTAATTGGTGGCGGCGGGCCGGTCACCCCGCAATCGGGCTGGAATAGGCATATTACTTCGCGCGGCGGCCGGGGCAGCAGGCCGCGGGACTCTGGCCGCCGTGGTCGCTATCTCGGCAACCGCGCCGGCGTCCACCACCGCTTCCTCCTGTTCAGCTATCGCTGTTCCCGAACCGGCCTCCGGGACACCGCTGGGCCCGCGAAGCTGCCTTCGTCTTCTTCGGCCTACCTGCGCCTGGCGCGATGCGATCCGGCGACCCTTTCCTGGCATGGTGCTGCACCTCCTGGGAGGGCGGTTGCTAATACCGCAAAAATACCCAAATATTTCACTTTAGGTGAGTCTCAGTATACTACAACGGCCGTTTAACAAGAACATATTACCGGCCCGGGAATAACTTCACGCCAACTGCTCCGAGCCCAATAAAGCCCAAAACTGGAGGCTGCTCTGGCCGGCGTCCGCATCAGTAATATTCCAGTAAAACCGTGGCACCCGGTCAACTATATTATTCGCGGGGTGTCCTACGCCGGCTAGGCTCGGGGATGGCTCTTTTCGTACTCCTGGCGCAGATGATGATTGGTCAAATGGGTATAAACCTGCGTCGTGGAGATGCTGGAATGGCCCAGCAGTTCCTGGACGTGGCGCAGGGAGGCGCCATTCTGGAGTAGATGGGTGGCGAAGCTATGCCGCAGGGTGTGGGGGGTAATCCCCTCGTCTATATTGGCCTTCTTGCTGTAGGTTTTCAAAATGCTCCAAACCCACTGGCGGGTTAGCCTCTCGCCCCGGTGGTTCACAAAAAGGGCGTTTTCCCCTTTGTGAGACCCGAGCAGCGACCTGCGGGCCGAGCCCAGGTATTGCCGCAGTTCCACCACAGCTTTGGGGTACAGGTAAACCAGCCTCTCCTTCGAACCCTTGCCCCAGCACCTTATGTAAGCCTCCTGGAAATCGATGTCCGAGACGTTCAGGGACACCAACTCACTGACCCGCAGACCAGTGGCATAGAGCAGTTCCAAGATAGTCGCATCTCGATTGCTCTCCGGCGTACCCGCTTTGGCCGCCACATCCAGCAGACGGGTCACATCATCTTCCGAGAGACACTTGGGCAAGGTTCGGCCAATTCGCGGTGACCCAAGAGACTCGGTGGGATCCTCGGAGATATAGCCGTTCAACAGGAGAAAACTGAAAAAGGATTTGATGGCCGCCACCTTGCGCGCCGTCGTGGTGTCCCGGTAACCCTTCCTATCTCGGAGGTCCGCTATGTATTGGTTAAGCAGATTGAGGTCCACCGCCAGCCAGGGGGCCCCTCCGGCCGCTTGACCGTTCAAGCGTTCCTCTAGGAACTGTTCGAACTGCTCCAGGTCATTGCGGTAGGCTTCCCAAGTATTTCGGGAAAAACCCTTTTCGACGATCAGGTGTTCCAGAAAGGAACTTATTGAATCTTCCATTACCCGTTTCCTTGTCCTTATCATGGCAATCCCCCCAAAAACCCCAACCGGGGAGGGAGATCGCTAATTATGCTCCCACCAGACGAGCCGGTGGGTATTGCTGAATTTCGGGATTCTAGCACAAAGCCGTACCTTTCCCATTTTTGGACCGGTACGGATATTGCGGATTCTGCTAATGCTGGTAACTTTTCAGTCTCTTCCGGCGCAAACGGCATTATCGCGGAACCTGAGGGCGAAGCCGGAGGCGCGCTGCTGGCACATGAGTGGTAAGTGGCCTGTTTGCGGCTGACCTGGGAGCAGGATTTACCGGGTCATTCCTATATAATCAATATCAGGCCCCTCTCAGTTTCATTCGTCAGTTTCATTCGTTAGTTTTTTTGGAGCCACCCGTGGGACTTTGTTCCAGATATTTCTTGAAGCCGTTCACCCGCGCAAAGTGTCCGTCTGGGCTCTTCTCGCTGCCCGTGGCTCTGGTTTTTGCTCTGGCTTGGGCGGCGTCTTTCTCCTTCTCCCCAGCTGCGGCGCAGTCCGGACCCGGTATTCGGGTGGTCAGCTCTCAGGTGGAAAACAACTTTCCGAAAGAGGTCGTCCTTCGCCTGACCGCCGAAGCCGACACCGACATCGTGTCGGTGCGCTTGAACTACCGGTCGGCCTATTCCGGTGTTTGGTCCTACGCCAACCTGGACTTCACGCCGGGTCGCCGCGTGTCGGCCAACTTCGTCATCCCCACCTCCGGAGCCAGCTTCCTGGTGCCCGGCACCCGCATCGAATATTCCTACATCATTCGGGACTCGCTAGGCAACGCATTAACTACCGATAATAGCGTTGTGGAGTACACCGACAACCGGTTTTCTTGGGAGGAGGCGCAGATCGGCCCTCTTACCCTTCTCTACCATGACATTCCTCGGACGCAGGTGGATAGGCTGGTCGCAGATCTGGAACCGGAGATATCCAATTTGCTGGATCTGCTTTCGTTAAACCAACCGCCGGACCAGCCATCGCCCATTCGGGGATTTATCTACAATCATCGGGGTGAGGCAGAGGATGCCTTTCCTCGGCTCTCCCGCACGACAACCGAGCAGCAGGTCTTTCATGGCTTCGCCTTTTCCTCCCAGGGCGTATTTGTCGGCATCGGTCTCCGGCCTCGCCTCATTGTCCACGAATCGACCCACCTCCTCCTGGCACAGGCCATGTCCGGCAGGACGGAGCCCCTACCCGCCTGGCTGGAGGAGGGCCTGGCCAGCTACCTGGAGCCCGACTCCCGTCCTTACGATGGGCGTAGCCTGAGCGGTCGGACGCCTCCCCTTCGTTTTATGAATTCGGTCTCCGGCACACCCATGGAAATTACCAATTTCTACCGCAAGTCGGAAAGCGTGGTGGCCTTTCTGGTGGAGCAGAGCGCAGAGGAGGACGGGCTAGCCGTCTTCCAGGACTTCCTGATAGCGTTGCAATCCGGTAGCAGTGTCGAAGACGCGTTGGCCGGCACCTACGGTTTCGGCATTGAGGACCTGGACCGGCGCTGGGCAGCCAGCGGCCGAGGACCGTCGGCGCCCCCGCCGGGCAGCGAAAGTGTGGGCCCTCCCTCACTCTTTCTATATCTCGACACCTGGCTTATCGGAGGGCTGGTGCTGCTGGTAATGGGCGTGGTCCTAGTCAAGTACCTGGTAGCTAAGCTGCGACCGGCGGATGAATTGGAAGAGGAGGGGCTCCAACCCTGGGAGGACCCGGATCTCAGATAGTTTGGCCCGGCTGGAAATCAGCGGTGGGTACGGCCCATCTTCACCTAGGAGACGCTTTCTGGTATGCTCAGGGCCGTTCCGGTCACCGGTTGCCGATCTGGCAAGACGATACCTTGGAGCGAAAGTTTGCTCCATCTTGGCTTAATCTCTTCTTGATTCTTGTTCGTGTTTTTTGACGGAAGGGCCTATGGGTGACTCTCGCATCGACTCTCGCATCAGGGAGTTGCAGGAGGCTCTGCTTGGGGCGCATGCCCAGGTGGCAGGCGCGGTGGAGGAGCTTTCCGAGACGGAAGCCCATCAGGTGCCGGCGCCGGGAGAGTGGACCATAGCTCAATTGCTGGCGCACATAGCCGAAATTCAGGCCTTCTGGACGGCCAAAGCGATATTGATTACCCAGGAAGATGATCCTAATATAACCCGAACCGCTGTCGAGAACGATATTCGGGAAGCCGCCGTCACCGGCCAGGCGCATGACTCAATGGCGGACCTGCTGCCCAGGTGCCAGGAAGCCAACCAGAGAGCAATACAGTTGATTGGGGGGATTGATCCGGCGTACCTGGAACGGCCCGGGCACCGGGGCGAAGACAACCCTATCACCGTCCAGGGCGTTATCAGATACCTGATCGGACACGTGGAAGAGCATGTGAGGCAAATAGCAGAATCCCGGCGCTTGATCCGGGAAAAGTAAGGGTTACACTGGCCAAGTTAGACAGGGAACGCCAGCCCACGGCGTCTTCGCAGCCTGGAGACGTGGGATACCAAATTAGTTGTAAGAGATTTACAAGTATCAAGGAGGAGGAGCCTTGTACAACACCATTAAGAAAGAGACTATCGAAGCGCTCAAGCAGATCGACACTCCCAGCATTTGCAACGCCATAGAGGGGTTCAACGTTAAGCCGAAGAACCAGGGCTTCATGCTGCCGGAAATTAAAGGTGTGCTGCCCGAGTTGCCACCGGCAGTGGGGTACGCCGTAACCGCGGTAATCTGCGCCAACCAACCCGAAGGCCATACCGTGTCCCGAGAGGATTGGTGGGACCTGATAGCCTCGGTTCCCCAACCCAGATTCATCGTAATGCACGACATCGACAATCCTCCCTTGGGAGCCTACTGGGGTGAGGTTCAATCCAACATTCACAAGGCTCTGGGGGCGGTTGGGGTGGCCACCGACGGAACGGTTCGAGACCTGGACGAGGTTCGGGCCCTGGGTTTCCAGTTTTTTGCCAAGGAAGTCTCGGCCTCCCATGCCTACGTGAGGTTGGTGGAAATTGGCATTCCCGTAACGGTGGGCGGATTGACGGTACACACCGGCGACCTGCTGCATGGAGACAAACACGGGGTGACCTCTATTCCCTTTGAGATAGCCGACCAGATTCCAGACATGGTCAAGACCATCGCCGACTACGAGGAAAAAACCATCAGCGTGTGCCAATCGCCCGACTTTTCCATGGAGAAACTCAAAGAGATCGCCAAAATTACCCGGCCGTATTAAGAATCTATCTCACAACGACCCATGTCTTCCGAGTTATCATGCCCCGGCGGGGCGCCACAGACAGGTGAAAATAGATTGCCGGCTCCTGGTTCGACAATCTCACCACGAGCGGTTGGGATTCCGTTCGTCCTGAGCCGGTCGAAGGGCGAACCGGTTATTTTCAGAGCAGGGAGCCCTTCTGCTCGGGGTGACATTTTGCGATAGATACTAAGGCGTGGTTTTGGGGCTGGAGACCCGCGCAATCGAGTCGGCTCCAGCCCTTTCTCTGAGTAGTGCCAGAAGAATAGTTGGCAACCTAGTTACCAAAAACCGTTGCTCATCCGCTGGCTCACCGGCTGTTAACCTCGGATACAATGCTAGAAAGTTGCTTGCTTAACCATTTGTCAATTACCCTAGTTACCAAATAACCAAGGAGAACCATGAGAACCCTCAGTTTAATTAGCCTGCTAATCGCATCCCTACTGCTGGCGGGCTGCGTCACACAGCCTACGCCAGAGCCGCCAAAGCCCACGATTCCAGAGGGACCGCTGGCGACTGAGGTCTTGAATACGCCGACTCCGGACCCGGTCAGCACGCCGACCCCACAAGTGAGGCAGCTGGCGGATGGCCGCACTTATAAGCAGTACGCCGTAGCTCCCCTGATGACCATCGACCCCGATGCCA
>JADFQT010000197.1 GCA_022561675.1 Chloroflexota bacterium | reverse complement strand
CCCTCGCATTCCGGGTGGATCGTCCTTCGGCCAGCTCAGGACCAACGGGCAGAGTTCTTTATCCGTTCGTGGTGAGCAGCGTTATGTCCGAAAATTCGGACCGTACATGGGCAAGTAACTGCGACGAAATTCGACAGTTACTTGAAAGCCTGTCGAACCACGTTTTGAGATAGTTACCAATGAATAACGACAAATCTCATTCGGGCCTGCTGTACCTGGTGGGGCTGGGACCGGGGTCGGATAAGGTCTTGACTCCGGCGGCCCGCGCGGCGCTGGAAGATAGCGACGCCGTAGTCGGCTTTCGAGCTTATGTAGACCAGGTTGCCGGACTGCTGGAAGGCAAAGAGCTGGTGGCCATGGAGCTGGGGCAGGAGCTGGAGCGGGCGGAACGGGCGGTAGACCTGGCTTATGCCGGAAAAAGGGTCGCCGTGGTCTCTTCGGGCGACGCCGGCATATACGGCATGGCCGGCCCGATATTCAAGGTGCTGACCGACCGGGATTGGAACGGCGAAACCCCCCGAGTGGAAACCGTACCGGGCGTTTCCGCGCTCCAGTCTGCCGCCGCCCTGCTGGGCTCGCCGCTGATGCAAGACTTCTGCGCCATCAGCCTGAGCGACCTGATGACCCCTTGGGAGGCAATCGCCCGACGGCTGGAGGCGGCCGCCTGGGGCGACTTTGTGGTGGTTCTTTACAATCCCCGCAGCCGCCGCCGCACCACCCAGTTGCTGGAGGCCCGGCGCATCTTGCTGGAACACCGGTCCCCGCAGACGCCGGTCGGAATGGTTAAGGATGCCTTCCGAGGGGAGCAGCGGGTCACCATCACCGACTTGCAAAGCCTGGAAGCGCACTGTCCGGAAGTGGATATGGTCACGACCCTGGTCATCGGCAACTCCACTACCTACGTGCACCGGGGTTACATGGTTACCCCTCGCGGA
Source organism: Chloroflexota bacterium (assembly GCA_022561675.1). GTDB lineage: Bacteria > Chloroflexota > Dehalococcoidia > Lucifugimonadales > UBA3495 > JADFQT01. The sequence continues at coordinate 4,021 of JADFQT010000197.1, read as the reverse complement.
TATGAAGAAAAGCGTTTGCCCTCGCGGAAATAATAGGGCAGAAAAAAGGAGTGAACCTAGTGCCATCCACCAGACCCAACGCCGCCAAGCGCAAGCTGCGAGAAAATGGCGTGGTGACCACCATTTCCGGCAATCTAACCAGCGAGATCATCGACTTCATGGGACCCCTGGGATTCGACGCCGTGTGGATTGAGTGCGAGCACGGAGGAGTGACCTGGGAGCAGCTGGGAGACATGACCAGGGCTTGCGATTTATGGGGTCTAACTCCGATTACTCGCGTGAACTCCAACGAGCCATGGCTCATTACTCGAACCCTGGACCGCGGCTCTATGGGCATAGTAACTCCCCACGTCAACAGCCCCGCCGACGCCGAGAAGGCGATGCAGTCCTCCAAATACGCGCCCCTCGGCTACCGGGGAATGTTCGGTGGACGTCAATCTTATGGAGTAACCGACTATTTCCAGCAGGCCAACGAGCAGACCATGGTCATCGTTCTGCTGGAAGAAGCCGAGGCGCTGCAAAACTTGGATGAAATTCTGAAAGTGGATTACATCGACGTGTTTTTCGTCGCTCCGTCAGACCTGGCGCAGACCATGGGGCATATCGGCAATCCGGGCCACCCCGAGGTGCAACAGGCCATTGACCGGGCGATAGACCGCATCGTATCCTCCGGTCGCACCGCCGGAACCCTGGTCAACGACGATAACGCCGCCGCCTATGTGGAAAAGGGCGTCCGGTTCCTCCTGACCTCCTACAACAGCTGGCTGTCCCGGAGCGCCACCGAATTCTTGGGCAAGATCGAGGCTGCCACCCGGTAGCGAGCACCGGGTAGCGAACAGATGCCACAAGCCCGCGGGGTCACCCAGCTTGGCAAGTGGAACCCCTGGGCGCAGGAAGAATTCACGGAAGGATTCGGGACAACGGGGACATTCCTGAGCCCGGCCTAACCGGACGCCCTTTTCTGCGCTGAGTCCGCCGGGTGAGGCTTGACCGGAAGCAAGACCAACGCCCCCAGGAGGAAAAGCAGCGCGGCACCCAACAGCAGCGCGGTATAACCCGCGCCTGGAGAAGCCAGGTTGAGCAGGTCTACCCCAGGTCCCATCAGCTTGGCCGTTGCCGCTCCGCCGATTGTCGCCAGGCTGACCAGCCCTATGTGCTGTCCCTCCCGACCAGCGGCGCCCAGCTCGTTGGCCAAAGCCCAGTTGGCGGTAAGCACCACTCCCACGGCCGCTCCGGTTAAGCTGGCGATGAATAGGACCTGATTCGGTCCCACGGCTTGGGTCATGGCCGCCAGCCCGAGAGCCGCACCGATGGCACCCATCAGTACCACGGGTTTATGGCCGATTCGGTCTGACAACCAACCCGCCGGATAAACGCTCAACACCACCGCTCCGCCAACGGCCGCGATCATGATTCCCAGGGTCTGGGCCGGGTTGGAAACCTGTACCACGTCGTCCAGAAAGAAAAGCCCGTAAGTCGGGAAAACGAAGACCGCCGCGATCATCAGGTATCTGGAAAGGAGGAACCAGGCCAGCTGGGGATGCAGCCGGGTGGTTGACCTGAGGCGGTGCCAAATATCTTGGTCCGCGGCCTGGACCGCCCTCTCTCTTGGCACAACGATCGATGAGCTAATGGCCGCGGTAACTATCAGCGAGGCGCCCACCACACCCAGGGCAATCCAGAGCCAGTAGGAAGCTCCATCGATGGTGAATCTCCCCATTAGCGCACCGGTCAGCGCGATCAGCACCACGCCTCCCGACGCGTCGGCCAGTATCTTCAGCGAGGAGGCTACCCCAATGCGATTGATTGGAACCAGGTCCCGGATCAATGCCTGGAAGGGACCGAAGCCGATGCTGGCGTTGGCCTGGATCAGGACCCACATTACGAAGAGGGAGAGGTAGTTAGTCGCCGCCGCCAGGCCCACCAATCCCAAAGAGACGGAAATACAACCCCAAAGCATGTAGGGAACTCGGCGTCCTAAAGGGGACCGGGTGCGATCGCTGTACCACCCCACTACCGGCTGCACCAGGGCCGCTACCAGCAGGCCGCTGAGCCCCAGCAGCCCCAGAAGGGTGTTTTTGGCTCCCTCACGGACCAGCTCCAACCCCAGAAAGGTGTTTTCCGCCCCCTCACGGACCAGGCCCAGCACCAGCACGGGCAGAATTACCGTGTCCATGGCCATGAAAAAGCCGGTTATGCCAAAGCCGAAGGCCCCCAGGCGGAGCAGCGCCAGGTTTCCCCATTGGCCGTTTGAATTATCCTGCATGGCACCCGAACCGGCGGATTCTATAACACGGCGAAGGGGTTTGTGAGAAGCGCTTGTTCACGTTAACCAACCAAGCTCGACAAGACCACCACGAAGGAACCCCGGCCCCTTCGCCCTGAGAGCTTGTCCAAGGGCGATTACCCCCTTCATCATTGCTCCGGTCTTGAACCTTTTCACACAACCTCTGGGACCGGCACTCCTCGCGGGTAGCGGGGGATGATTGTCGTGGAAACAGGACCGGTCGATTATTTGGCATAGCGGCAATCCCATTCGCCCGGTCTGCGCTTACGGCTGACCATACGACCTACCGGGCGATTGTTTATAATATAACAGCAGGTGAAGCGAGTGTTAGAATCAGCTTACCCCGCCGGCTTCTCCCCGTGGGTCAGAACGTGCGGGGAAAGCCCCTCTCCGTGCTACAGCTAACAAAGGATAGAGCCAGGGTTCCCGAAACACTCGCATAGCCAGTCGGTTTTTCAAGACATTCTATTGCGCTGGGCCATTGCCGAAAGCTGATTCCACGCATTTCAAGTGAAGAACGCATGAAGATTTGTTCGCTGCTCCCCAGCGGCACGGAGATTCTCTTCGCCCTGGGATTGGGAGACCAGGTCATTGGTGTGACCGATCTGTGCGACTACCCACCAGAGGCTCGGGAAAAACGTATCGTGTGCCGCAGCAAGATTGACGTTTTGGCGCTTTCCAGCGACCAGGTCGAGGAGATGATGCATCAAATCCTCGCCTCCGGCGCAAGTCCTTACGAGTTGGACCAGGCATGGCTGGAGCAACACCCGCCGGATGTCGTGCTGACGCAGGACCTGTGCTATTTCTGCGAAATCGACGCCCCTACGGTGAACCAGGCTCTCAAGGGAATGCCGGTCCCACCGGAAGTTGTGGTCCTTCAGCCGAAAACCCTAGAGGAAATATTAGACAGCATCTGCCAGGTGGGTCAAACTTGCGGAGCCCCGGAGTCGGCCAATAAGCTGGTTGCGGAGTTGCAATCCCGAGTAGAGGCGGTCCGAAAAAGACTCACTTCCGTTGCCCAGTTGCCGCGGGTATTCTCCTTAGAGGGAATCAACCCTCTGGTCATCGGCGGTCACTGGATACCTGATTTGCTGGAAATAGCCGGGGGGCGACAGAGCCTCTACCCGGCCGGCTGCCCGGCTACCAGGCTGGCATGGCGGGAGATCCTGAACTACGCGCCGGAGAAGCTTTTTATCGACCTCTGCTCCTCCGATTTGAATCGACACCTGAGCGAGATTCCTTGGTTGGCCAACCAGGAGGGATGGCAGGAGCTTCCGGCGGTGAAGTCGGGCGAGGTTTATTTGATCGACCACGTCTATTTCAGCTGTCCCGGACCGCGCGTCGTCCAGGGGTTGGAGATTCTAGCCCAGCTCACTCATCCGGAGCTATTCTCCGGGCTGGTGCCGCCCGGCACCGTGATGAAGCTCGATCCGGCCAGGGCCTTAACCCGCGGCCCGCAGGATGTGGCCGGCTGCTTCCTACCCTATTAGCGGCCTCACAGTAGGCCGGTTTCGACCTGGCAATACCTGGCTGGGGTAACTATCTCAAAACGTGGTTCGGCAGGCTTTCAAGTAACTATCGAATTTCGTCGCAGTTACTTGCCCATGTACGGTCCGCATTTGCGGACATAGCGCTGCTCACCACTAATGGATAAAGAACACCGCCCCTTCGTCCTGAGCTTGCCGAAGGACGATCCACCCGGAATGCGAGAGTTTTGAGAAAATTCATTAGTCA
>JADFQT010000196.1 GCA_022561675.1 Chloroflexota bacterium | reverse complement strand
CGCCCATTATGGTGGTCTCCTCCCGGTGCCAGCCGGCGCCGATTCCGAAGAGGAATCGCCCGCCGCTAAACAGGTCCAGGGTGGAAATCACCTTGGCCAGCAACAGAGGGTTTCGCTCCGGGACCAGAGTGATGCCGGTGCCCAGCTTGAGGGTGGTGGTTACCCCTGAGGCCCGGGCCAGGGCTATGAAAGGGTCGGCGAAGTGTGAGTAGCTTTCGGGCACCTCTCCTCCGGTGGCGGGAAAGGGGCTGGAGCTGTGCACCGGCATAATCGGGTGCTCGGCATACCAGAGAGACTCAAAACCCAGCTCCTCCGCCTTGCGGGCAATGGAGGCCGCGTCCAGGGTATAGGCGGGCAATGGTACTGAAGTTCCAACGCTCATCTCTTGGTCTCCTTATGCGGTCGGCTGTGTGGCTCCAAATATATTCGCGCTATCAGCAATCAGCTTCAGGGCCGGGGTTCCTTTAATGGTAAGGCAACTCAATGCCAACTTCGCTCGATCACCGGCTCAGGACCTGCGGCAAATCAACCGCGGTAGCGCCGGGGATATATTTTCCACTTACACCCAAAGCAGAACTCGATGTTCGAACATTCCCCTGATAGCTGACCGCTGACAGCTAAAGAATGTGACTGGTGTCCACGTCCAGGTCCGTGGGCGGATCGCCGCCGGTATAGCCCCGCCACCATTGGTCAAAGTTTTCTTCGCCTTGCTTGTCCCGCAGACGGGCCAGGTGGGATTTCACCTGCACCAGCACCGGAAGATCGTGATCCAGGGCCAGCCGATAGGTACGGGCCGCCCATTCCAGGGCCTCAGGGAGGTTGTCCCGTTCCTCGGCCACCATCGCCAACTGGCCGTAGGTGCGGGCGGTGCGCAACACGTCCTGCAACTCCTCGAAAATCTCCCGGGCCTGCTGGTACCACTGTTCCGCTTCGTCCCAGCGCTTGTGCTCCTGGAACAATACGCCCAGCTGGCGGGCCTCGTCTCCCATGGCCCGGCGGTCTCCCAGTCTTTCCCGCATTTCCAGGGCGAGGACGTACCAATCTTCGGCTGCCTCGTAATCGAGACCCCTGGTCTGGGCCAGCAGACCCAGGTGGTGGAATTCCACCGCCATCTGGCTTTGTTTGCCCTGCTGGTCGAAGAGGGTTAGGGCCTGGCGATACCAGTTTTCCGCCTCTTCGAACTGGTAGCGGGAGAGGCATACGGTGCCCAGTTCGTGGTAGATGAGCGCCGCCGTCTCTTCGTCCCGGTTCTCCTCCACGATTTCCCTGGCCCGTTGGTACCAGCTCTCCGCCTTGTCGTGCTCGAACCGGTACTGATCCGCCAGCCCCAGCGCCCGATAGTCCTTGACCATCTCCTCCGCGTCCTGCAGGCGCTGATGAACGTCCAGGGACTTGCTGAACCACTCCGTGGCCTCGGAGTAGCGCCGCTGGTGCAGTCTTATCTGGCCCAGGCTGTAGTAGTCGTCGGCCACGGCCTCACGGTCTTCTCCCTGTTCGATGATGGCCAGGGACCGGTGAATCCACTCCTCGGCCGCGGCCAGGCCGCCTCCCGCGGGCCTGTGCTGGTCTATTACCCCCAACTGATGGTAAACAGCGGCGGTCCGCGGGTCGGTTTCCCCATCGGGCTGGGAGGTGAGGTATTCCAGGAGCTGCTGGTTCAGCTCCAGGGCGTAGTCCCATTCCAGCAGGTCGGCCGCCTCGCCGGCCTCGGTGCCCACCAGGTAAAGCCAAAGCTCGATGGCGCCGGCGGCTTCGGCCTCGCTGGCGCCTTGGCCATTAGGAGTCACCGTCTCCAGCAGCTGGCGGCGCAGACGGCGCAGCTCGGGGTAGCGCTTTTGCATCCGGTACACCTGGGCGAGGGGCTGGACCAGAAGTTGGGCGCTCTCCCACTGGTGGTCCTCCAGGGCCAGGCCCAGGGCTTGGGTCAGGTTTCCTTCCTCTGCCAGTACCGCGGTGGCCCCTGCGTCCTGGTTTTCGTAAAGGGTCTCCATGAAGTAGTCGGCAGTATCGGTATATACCCTGACGAACTCCTGCTCCAACTGATGAATGGTTGACGGAGGTAGCTGTCGGTACATGCTCCTGCCGAAAAACCAGGGGAAGGCCGGATGTATCTGGTAGACGCTGGGAGTCACCGGCTCCAGAAACCCGGCTTCCCGGGCCGACCTCAGGAGAGTGCGGCAGGCGCCCCAGCCCAGCTCTTCGCCCATGGCCGTGCGGTATACTCGCTCCTGGGTGATATGAGACAGAACGTCCATCATGACCCTTCGCTGAAACAGGGATAGGAAGGGCAAGTGGGTCCGGGACCGGCGAGACATGCGGGAGAAGGCGTGCTCCATGAGAGCGGTCAGCAATGGGTCTCGTCCCTCTTCCAGGGCGTCGGGTGGCAGCTCATCGATTCTTGTGGGCAGCTCCTGGACCAAAACCGAAGCGGGCACTTCCTTCAGCAGGGGAAGGGCAATCTGCATGGCCAGAGGTTGCCCTTCCAGCAGTTCCAGGAGGTCCAGGTATTCGGGCCCCAGGTGGCCGGACTCCACCTCCAACGTGTCCAGGATCCTGGCTCCCAGATCCATGCGGTCGCGCGTCACCAGACCCTTTAGTTTGTGCACCTCGTGGGGAGTGGAGAGCCAACGTTCCTCCTCCCGGCGGCTTATCAGAAGGACCCAAGTCTGGCTACCACGTACGACCTCGGACAGGAATGCGTCCAGGTCGGCAAGTTCCGCTTCATCCAGTAGGCTGGGAGCGCCTTCGGGAAAGCCGGCGGCCCTCTCCAGCGTATCCCAAACCAGCAAAGCCGGGTGCTCTTGCAAGTACTGGACCAGCCATTGGCGCTGCTCCAGGGAGCTCATGTCGGCGAATTCCAGCCCCGCGATGGAAGTCCCCGTCTCGTGGACCACCCGCTCCAGGCCGGCGCCTACTTCGAAGGTAGAGTAGAACACGCCGGCGGACCTTGCCCCCGTCTGCCGGCACCAACGGGCAAAACCGAGACCCAGCTCGGTCTTGCCGGCTCCCGTGGTTCCGGCCAGCAGGACCACCGGCTGCTCCTGAAACATACGCTCCAAAGCGCGCAGCTCGGCGCGGCGTCCCACCAGCCCATGGGTACCACTCCTGGGCAACGGGTCCTCCGCCTCTGGCTGCTGAGCTCCTACCACTGGTGGGGCCAGTGGGTCGGGTGCCTCTTGGCCGATGACCGGAGGGGCATACTCTCGAGACTGATAAACGGTGGGGGTGATCCAGTCCCAAAACACCACCTTGCCCGCCGGAGTAGCCCGCTGGGGATTGTTCATAAGGGTCCGCCGGGCCACCGAGACGGCGGAGGGCACGTCACTACCACCGGCTATGGAACGGTAAAAATGCTGGGCGAAAAGTTCTCGGGCCGGGCCCGGCATCGGGGAGGGTACCGACACCACCATCGCAACGCCATTTTCCGCCAGGCCGGCAGCCACGGCGGTCCAGGCTGGTTGGACGACGGTGGACTCAGCGCCGCCACTGTTTAGCAGGGCTATGGGCACACCCGCTTCGACCAGAACCTCCGCAACTTTGGAGACCGGCACAGAATCAGGCGAACCGCCCGTTCCTTCGAATACCAGTTCCGGACTCGACTGCGAGCAGAGCATGGCATCGAATTGCACCAGGTGATAATAGTCCCGCCTGCTGGAAAGGTGTTCGGCCAGGGCAGCGAAGGTGGGCGGCCTGAGGCAACGCAGCTCCGCTTGGACATCCAGGGATTCCAGCGCCTTCAGAGTCTCCGCGGCCAAACCGTCAAATCCATCAGCCGCTCCCGGGAAGCCGGGGGAGTCCTCTTCTGGGGCGCCCGTTGCGGGCTCGTTTTGAGTAACGGGAATGGGAGCCACCAGCAGGACGTTCAGCTGCTCGTTGGACGGCTGCCCGTTAAATTGGGGTAGGGGGTCTGTGACGGCCCGCCGGACCACCGACCCAAACTGGGCTGCCAGGTAGCCAATCTGGGGCTCGTTGAGTAGTTCCCAGGGCAGGGCCAGGAATTCGGGGCGCGTGGATACTATGGCCAGTTGGTAGCTGGACAGTCCTCCGGCGCAGGCTTCGGTGTAGAAATCTCGCGCTTCTTGGCTGCTTTGCAGGGCTGCCTGGAACAGCCGCCGCCCCAGGTCCTGCATGGTGGATTCTACGGCTTGGGCTCGGTCTTTCGCAGGGCCGAAAGGGTTGTCCAAGTACCCTTGGAAATACCAGTCGATCTCCTGGCGGAATGACGGAGACAGAACCTCATTGAATTCTACCGGAGGGGCGGACCGGTAGCCCCCGGCGGAACCACCCTCGTCGGAATTAATGGAAAGCCGTATTTCTTCAGTGTCTACCAGGTGGAGGATTTCCAGGACTTTGGTCACCGGCGCCTCCCAATTATTGCTGTTTATCCATGATTTAATGGACAGCTCATTGTTGTCTTATTGAGCCTGGTTTACAATCAGCCGCCGGCCGTGGACCCTGGCTTTCAATCGCGGGCTAGCCTTCTCCCGCGTGCCATAATGTGGAATCCTGCCTACGTTTCCAGCCAGCGCATTATACTATACCTGCGGTGCCGGTTGAGCGGGCGCCGGAGGTGACACAGGCATCGGAGAGACTGGCTGCCTTGGGGGGTTCGGAAGCATCGTATTTGGCTCGGCGCAGTTGGTTCTCCCATCTGGAGACGAACGGGGGCTGGCACATTTGCCACACCCTTTACGCCGGCGATAGTGTGACCCTAGCCGGTCTGGACGAATATTCTTTCGGTGCCCGTATCAGTATCACGCCACCAGCGGAAGACTCCCCAATCATGCTCGACAGCGGCCACTTAGTCTTCGAAGCCACTGCCATCGGGTCAAAACTAGCTGAAGCGATCCAATCTAATTACCGATTTAGGGATACTGAAGCGTGCCAGGATACTCATTTTGGCTACCTATATATGTAACTAGGATTCAGGGTACCTTTGGTCACCAGC
>JADFQT010000012.1 GCA_022561675.1 Chloroflexota bacterium | reverse complement strand
GAATGACCCAGCAACAGTGCTCCGTGTCCGCTTACGTAGTCGATGTACTCGTTACCGTCCACGTCCCACTTGCGCGGCCCGGCGCCGTGGGTCATGTACAGAGGAAAGGGCTGGGCGTACCGGTTGTCATGGGTGACCCCGCTGGGAAAGGTCTGAACCGCCTCGGCGTATCGCTGGGCAGAACCGGGGTGCTGGGATATGTACTGCTCTAAAATGGTTGCCATGATGTCTCCCTGATTTCAATTTTCAATGCAACATGAGGAATAAAGGGCCCCATATATTGCCACGGTCCGGGCCTGTATAATATCCTATAGCCATAGTTGGCGGCTATGCCGTCGACCGCCGCTGCGGTCGCCAATAGAGCGTCCGCCGCTCCTGGCTTGGATTCTACCTCTATGACCTGGGGGTGAATCGCCTGGGGACACTAGGTTTTTCGGTTGACACCAAGCCCCCGTTATATTACATTATTCTTTCCTTATAATGACTACGGAAGAGCGCCGGGCGCGTTAGCCCTACGCCAGGCGACTAACAGTATGGGATTTTACGTGGGCGCATCCCTAGGTGGGGGGCCCCCCGGTTTCCAGCGTGCTCCCCGGTTTCCAGAAATCGAATGTCCCGAATTTCCCAAAAATTGAACGTGAGGAGGCCTACATGCCGGAACATGATATCGCCCTGATGGCTCACCTGCTGAGGCGGGCGGGATTTGGTGCTAGTCGTGCCGAGATTGAAGCTAAAGCGGCCCAGGGTTATGAGGCTGCGTTGGCGGAGTTGCTCAATCCCTCAAGCCAGCCGCCCATCGACGAAGACCTTATGCTTCGTTACCATCCGACCTACAATCATGCGGGAGCCATCGAAATCAACACCCAGCTGTGGGTGTACCGGATGATCAACAGCCCCCGCCAGCTCCAGGAAAAGATGTCCCTGTTCTGGCACATGATCTTCTGCGCCGGCCACAGCAAAATCGACAGCGGCGAAGAGATGGGCCGGATGATCGGCATGTTCCGGGAGCATGGCATGGGCAATTTCCGGGACCTGCTGGTGCGCCTTTCCACCAATCCGGGGATGATGTACTACCTGGATAACTCGGAGAGCCACAAGGCCAACCTCAATGAAAACTTCGGTAGAGAGTTGCTGGAGCTGTTCTCCGTGGGTGTTGGGAAGGATGAGGAGTTCAACTACTCGGAGGACGACGTAAAGGCCTGCGCCCATGCCTTCACCGGCTGGAACGTAGCGCCGGCTTACCCACCCTTCCCCTACGGCCGCAGCCCCTGGCAGTTCCGCTTCGACCCGGCCGACCATGACGATGGGGTAAAGACCTTCATGGGCGAGACCGGTCCGTGGAACGGCGACGACATCATCGAAATCATCTGCAAGCAGCCGGGGACCGCCCGGTATCTTTCCAGGCACCTTTACAGCTTCTTTGTCGCCGATGAAGTGCCGGTTCCTTCCTGGCGCCAGACTCCTCCCAAGGACCCGGAAACCATCGAAAAGCTGGAAAAGGCCTACTTCGATTCCGGCTACGACCTGACCGAAATGCTGCGGGTGCTGTTTAACTCTGAGGGATTCAAGAACGCCCGATTCGCCAAGGTCAAGAATCCGGCCGAGATGGTGGTGGGCACCATGCGCCTGGTAGGCGAGCACCGGGACGAGATCAAGCCCGGTCTCTTCGAGATCTCTCAGGAGCCCAAGTACATGGGCATGGACCTGATGAACCCCCCAACAGTGGAGGGTTGGCATACCGGCCACGAGTGGATCGACAGCGGAACGCTGGTAGAGCGGATAAACTTTGCCGCCGATTACTTGGGCCAAACCCATCTGGAAGGGAATCAGACCATGATTTCCAATTTGATGGGCCAGGGCGCCAGCCTGTCTCCCCAGCAGTTTGTCGAGGGATGTATCGATCAGGTCGGGTGCCTGAACATCACCGATGACACCCGTCAGGAACTGCTGGCTCACGTGCAGCGTGGGGGAGACTTGAGCCACGGCAACGACGCCGAGCGATCCGAATTTGTCCGCAGGTCGGGAGAAATGTTCCAGATGCTCGCGGCGACTTCCGAGTTCCAGTTCGAGTAAATCCGGAATAATCAACGCGCAAGCTTAACGGAGGAAAATTTCATGGTCTCTACCAAGAAGGATAACGTCCTGGCAGTGCTGTCTCTCTCCGGCGGCAACGACGGCCTGAATACCGTCATCCCCTATAACAGCGGCCTTTACCGAGATTACCGGCCGACGCTGAGCATAGCCGAAAATCAGGTCATCCCGCTCAACGATGAACTTGGCCTGCACCCCACCATGGCTCCTCTCAAGAGATTCTGGGATGCAGGCAAGCTGGCCATATTCCTGGGCATCGGTTATCCCAGCCCCAGCTACTCCCACTTCCGCTCTATGGATATCTGGCACACCTGTGAGCCCGACAAGGTGGGCGTGGAAGGCTGGCTGGGCCAGGTTATCAAAGAGATAGACCCCAATGCCGAAAACGTCCTGACCGGAGTCAACTTTGGCCGGGGGCTCCCCCGGGCCCTGGCCAAGGAAGGCGTGCCGGTAGCCTCGGTGGGCAACCTGGAAACCTACGGCCTGCTCACTGGCATTGAGGGCGAGGACCAGCGCGCTCAGGCCCTGGACGTCTTTGGCCGCATGTACGGCCCTACTATTGGCTCCAGCTACACTCTGGATTACATCCGCCGCACCGGCACCGACGCGCTGAAGGGCGCCGACATCTTGGCCACCGCGCCGGACAAGTACACCTCTAAGGTGGAATACTCCGCCACTGCCATCGGGCAATACATGAAGAATATCGCCCAAACCCATCTGGCCGAGTTCGGCACCCGCGTTCTGTTTACCACCTCCCCTTACAACGGCTTCGACACCCACGCCAACCAGGCCTCGGACCACGCCAGGCTGTGGACCGATGTGTCCAATACCGTTGAAACCTTCTTCGAGGATCTGCGGGATCACCAGGCCAGCGACAACGTTTTGCTGTTCATGTTCTCGGAATTCGGCCGCCGCATTGTCGACAACGGCTCCGGCACCGATCACGGCGCGAGCAGCGTGGCCTTCGTGGTGGGCGAGCATGTCAAGGGTGGGGTCTACGGCACCTATCCCTCCCTGGAGCCCAGCGAGCAGGAGGAAGGCGGCAACCTCAAGTCGTCGATGGACTTCCGGTCCGTATACACGACCATTTTGGAAGACTGGATGCATATGGACCCGGTACCCATAGTTGGCGGTAACTACGAGAAGATTCCCTTTCTGTAACCCCGGGTTCTTTTATCCCGGTATTTGAGCCGGACCTAAGGGGCGGGGCCTCGCCGGTGGCTGAAGTTCGGGCCGACATTCCGGGCCTATATTTAATGACGATGACTATGAGGTACTGACAATGAGCACTCACTTCTTTGGGCTAAAGGATTGGACCTTTACCTATAGCCACTCCATCGGCCGCAACGAGTTTGCCGGCACGGGATTCCGTAACCCGGTCTCCATGGCTATGGCAGCTGATGACGTGGTGTACGTACTGAACCGATCCTATGAGAACCGGCTCGATGGGCTGCGGGTAACCGTTTGCACCATGAACGAGGAGTACATCAGCGAGTTCGGCTCCCATGGCGAGGGCGACGGCCAGTTCGTTTGGCCCACCGCCATCGCGGTGGATGCCGACGAAAATGTTTATGTCGCCGACGAGTGGCTGAATCGAATCACCATTTACGATAAGGACGGGGAGTACCTGCGCAAGTGGGGGACTCCCGGTTCGGGCAACGGCGAGTTGAACAAGCCCGCCGGGATGGTGATAACGCCCGACGGAGATGTGCTGTTGGTGGACAGTGGCAACCACCGGGTCCAGAAGTTTACCCTGGATGGCCAGTACATTAGCCAGTTTGGCAGCTTGGGGGACGGTCCCGGACAGTTCGACCTGCCCTGGGGGATTACCGTGGATCAGGAAGGTCTGATCTACGTCGCGGACTGGCGCAACGACCGGATTCAGCAGTTCAACGCCGAAGGCCAGTGGCAGGCCACCTTCGGCCAGTCCGGTAGTGGCGTGGGTCAGTTCAAGCGGCCCAGCGGTGTGGCGGTGGACAAAGACGGTCTGATTTATGTTGCCGACCGGCAGAACGACCGGGTGCAGATATTGGCTCCCGACGGACGGTTCGTCAGCGCCCTTTATGGCGACCACCAGCTGTCCCAGTGGGGCAAGGAGAAGCTGCTGTCCAACCCGGACATGATCCTGCAGCGGTCGTTAGCCGTAGCCAACGACAGCCGGGCCTTCGAGAAGGCCTTTTCCAACCCCTGCGCGGTGAAGGTGGATGACCAGGGTAGGATCTGCGTGTTGGATCATACCCGCGGACGCATCCAGGTCTACCAGAAGTCCAAGGATGCGGTTCTGGTATAACCCCCGGGTAAACCCGCCTGCTAGGAAACTAAAAACACGGGACAAAAACACCGGAAGGACGTTAGTTAGCGTCCTTCCGGTGTTGCTTTATCGCTCCAGGGGACCGGACAGAACCATGGACGGCTTATCCCCCCATTATTCCTCAGATCCTTTTGGCGGCCCTTCAGGCATACCGGTGTCGATCCAGGTAATGATGTCCTCCACCTCGGTGCGGGCAAGGAAAGGACCCCGTAATGGCATCTTCCCGTAGGTGGCCACCGCCCGGGCCAGGGCCTTAACCAGCCAGGTATCCTTTCCCGGCACGCCCGGCTCAATGGAACGGTAGCCCGACAGAACCGAGTCTTTCAATTTTTGAGAAGTCTCCCAGTAGTACTCGTGAATTCCCGGATATCCCTCCCGACCCCACCTCTCTTCCCACCTGTTCATAACACCGTCCAGAATCTCCTTCACCCTGGGCCAGTAGACGGGGATTTGCTCCGAGCCGCTACTCATCCTGGCTGTCTCCTTGCTGACTCTCTCCTGGGGCCCAAAAAATCTAAACCGGGTGCTCGTTCACCGACTCCCGCTTGAGCAGCTCCAGAGCGTGGGGTAACACCGATTTAACCACATCCAGGGTCTCTCTGACCCCCTTGGGACTGCCGGGCAGGGTGATAATCAGTGTATTGCCGCGAATGCCGGCCACCGACCGGCTGAGCATGGCCATGGGGGTGAACCTCAGGGTTTCCGCTCGCATGGCCTCCGCCAGCCCCGGAACCTCCCGGTCAATGATGGAGAGGCATGCCTCCGGCGTTACGTCGCGCGGCCCCAAGCCGGTGCCGCCGGTGCTGACTATCAGGTCTACTTCCGGGTCATCGGCCCACTCAGCCATTCTTTGGGCGATGGTCTCTTGCTCATCGGAGACCACTTCGTACCGCACGGTTTGGTACTCGGGAGGAGCCAAAATCTGTTTAATGGCCTCCCCACTGGTGTCCTCGCGCTGGCCGTGAAAGCCGGATGTACTGACGGTCAAAACGGCTAAGCCAAACATAGCTGCCTCCCCAGCCCATGATACCACAGCCGCTTCAATCTAAGACCTGGGGAAAATCTGGCGCATCGATGGCACATTGACAAGGAATTACCCGCCAATTATAGTCACCGGGCTGCGCCGGTTGTTCCGGGCGGGCTCAGCTTGCTCTTGAGCGGCGAGCCTTGGAAAAACGAATCAATTTGATCGAGAACGTGGCGAACTGGATTTCAAGGTCAAAGCTCTCATGGGCAGCTCTCATCGTCATAGTAGCCGTTTTGGTTATCATATCTCTGGGCATTTTGTATACTTTTCGAGAAAAGACCATCTCAGGGAGCGTTGTCGATTGCCAGACAAATGAGCCCGTGGCCAGTGCCGAAATAGTCGTGAATCAAAGCTTTTTGGAGTTTAAGGGCGGTGTGATATGGTTTAAATCCTATATATCTAGGGCCATGGGTGACCCAGACGGGCATTTCCAAGTCACCTACCGAATTGGCAATTCAGCAGATATCCTCGCAAGAAAAGATGGTTATATATCAGCCCGGCAATTTGAAGAACCCGGTGATGGTGTGGTCATAAAAATGTTGCAGGGGGAAAATCCGGCCGAGCTAACATATAACTGTAGACTACTGTCTGAGTGTCTACTGGATAGCATCGAAGACGGCGTCCGGGTCTACAGAAATACGTGTGTTCAATAATTAGATTCTGATGCTGTGAAGGGGGCCTCCAGCGGGGTGGCTGACCCGAAAGGACGGGCGGCAGAGCCGGGTGCCGGCGGACCTGCCGGGCAAATCTGACGGCGAGGGGTAAATTCGGTGACTTCCCTACCTAATTGTGTATTCTGCCGTATTGTGGCTGGAGAGGAACCGGCCCGAATTCGCTACGTGGATGAAGAGATAATCGCCATAGTTAATAAGCTGACCTGGGTGCCGCTCATGCTGCTGGTGATGCCCAAGAGTCACATGACTCAGCTGGAGGTTTGGAGCGACGGGGTGATGAACCGGATGGGAAAGGTGGCGACGGACCTGGGATGCATGTATGCTCCCAACGGCTTTCGGATTCTGTCCAACTTTGGGCCCGACGGCCTGCAAAGCCAGAGCCACGGGCACATCCATGTAATTGGGGGGATACCCTTGGGACAATACGCCTAAGCTGGCGAAAAAGTTAGGCCCAAGGAATAGAACAATGAAATCTTACATTTTCAGCATTGTGATTGAGGAAGATTCTTTTCCTGATGGTGGCCGGGCTTACCATGCATTTTGCCCCGCTCTGAAGGGTTGTCACACTTGGGGCCATTC
Organism: Chloroflexota bacterium; assembly: GCA_022561675.1. Classification (GTDB taxonomy): domain Bacteria; phylum Chloroflexota; class Dehalococcoidia; order Lucifugimonadales; family UBA3495; genus JADFQT01. The sequence goes on along the minus strand of JADFQT010000012.1, from coordinate 11,109 downwards.
TTCCGGCAATACTTCCGGGGAAACCTTGGTAATCATCCAAGAGGCCATTGAACTCTACGTTGAAGATTTATTGGAGTCCGGTGAAACCATTCAAGTTGATCCAGACTTGGGGGTTGTCGAACTCGACACGCCTTCTGTGGTAGTGAATGTCTAGTGCGGGGAGCTCCGAGAGGAGTCACGGCACGTCAGTTTATCAGGGCCTTAGCTAAGGATGATTTTGCGCTACGAAGAACCCGGGGGATCCCAGAACATACCGTCATGCTGACGGCCGGCGCCGGGTCGTAGCTTATCATCGTTGTAGCCTATCATCGGCTCGGCGAACAATTCCCAACGGGGACACTGCACAGCATGATCGCAGACGCCGGGTGGACACCAGATGACCTGCGAAGGTTGGTGCTTTAGGACTCCGAATTTGCCAGGAAGGAGACGAATCATGGCCGAAACAGTTCTTTACGAGAAGCGGGGCAATGTTGTAATAATGACCCTCAACCGCCCCGACGCCCTTAACTCCATAAATCGTCAGCTGCGCCGTGATCTGTCGGATGCCATCACCCAGTTCGATGGCGAGGAGGGCTCCTACGTCGCCATCATCACCGGTGCCGGTCGCGCCTTCTGTGCCGGCCGGGACCTGAAAGAGCGGGCTTCGGACAACGCTGAAGGGGTACAAGCCCGAGCCAGGGACTCCATGCACCCGGACCGGCCCTACATGTGGCCCCAGACCTGGAAACCCCTGATAGCGGCGGTCAACGGTTACGCATTGGCCGGTGGCTGGTCCATCGCCCAAATGTGCGACCTGCGCCTGGCCGCCGAGGACGCCAAGCTGGGTATCACCGAGACCAAGTGGAGCCTGCTGCCTCCCTTCGGCACCATCTTGTCCAAGCAGATTCCCCTGTCCGCCGTTCTGGAGCTCTGCATGACCGCCCAGCCCGTCAGCGCTCAGCGAGCCTACGACATGGGCTTCCTCAACAAAGTGGTCCCGGGCGAGCGGCTAATGGAAGAGGCGATGATCATTGCCGAGCAGATAGCGGAGAACGCTCCCCTGGCTGTTCAGTATTTCAAGGAGTTGGCCTATCGGGGGTTGAACATGTCGACCCAGGACATCTCTTCTTTGACCTATCATATGTACGACCAGCTGCTGACCACCGAAGATTCCAAGGAAGGGCCGCTGGCTTTCGCTGAAAAACGCAAGCCCAACTGGAAGGGTCGCTGAACCTGGTCATCTTCTTCGAACCAGCGCGGATCAGCGCGGACCAGTTTGAATCCCAATAATATCTATAAAATTACGGGAGGCAAGGCCATGACGACCAAAGTACAACCCCAGGACCGGACAGTCACGGTAAACAATGGGATGAAGCTCCACTATCTGGATTGGGGCAACCAGGGCGCGCCGAACGTCCTCCTCCTCCACGGCCTGCGGGGCCACGCCCACTCCTGGGATGACGTTTCTCAGGCGCTGTGCCAGGACTTTCACGTGCTGGCGCTGGATCAGCGGGGCCGGGGCGACAGCGATTGGGCCGGCGACGGCGATTACTCGGGAGCCGCCTATTTGGCCGACCTGGTCGGCTTCTGCGATACGCTGAGCCTGGACTCCTTCATCCTGGTGGGGCATTCCATGGGAGGCCGCAATAGCCTGGCCTTCGCCGGGCGGCATTCCCACCGGCTTCAGAAGCTGGTCATCGTGGACCTGGGCCCTACCGCGGACCCCAAAGGCGGGCAGCGCATTACCCAGGAGATGATCGACGTGCCGGAAGAGTTCGACGACTTCGAGGCCGTGGTCAGGCACATGGCCGGAGGCAATCGCTTCGCCTCCGACTCGGTCCTGCGACGCCGGTTAAAGTACGCCACCAGGCAGTTGGCCAATGGCAAGATTGGCTGGCGCTACGACCTGGCGATTCGGGAACAGCGCCGGAACGGCACCGCGCCCCCGGCGGAGGACCTGTGGCCCCTGCTGCCCAGCATCGGGTGCCCAACCCTGATTGTCCGGGGCGCCGAGACCGACCTGCTGCCCCGGGAAGTGGCGGACCGAATGGTCGAAACCATCCCCACCGCGGAGGTAGTCGAGGTCAGCCGGGCGGGACACATGGTCTTCGAGGACAACCCGGAGGAGTTCATCCAGGCGGTAAAAAACTGGCTGGCTGCCTAAAACGGCTGAGTTCCAGTGAGAAAGCCCATCTCTCGAACTGAGTTTTATGAGTTGATCCGTCCTCTTGTAGGCATGCCCGTGTCTCGTGTCTGGAACGGAGGCGCGTCCGCACTATTCCTTGAATTGGGCGACCTCCAACCGTGGGACACCGGCAGGCGTCGCAGGTCAAAGCGTGGCGAGGTCACCCTCCAAATCGAATGGAACTGGCGTGTCCAAACCCGGACCAAAATACTTGTGGGAAGTGACCAGAGTAATTGGGCTATCAATAAATACATCAGGCGCCTGAAAGGGCTGGAAATCGTCGCCATCGCCCTGGACGATGAGGTCAAGAATGATCTTATCGTGCAATTTTCAGAGGAGATTCAACTCCAGACGTCGAGGCTAACAAGTGGGGATGGAGAGTGGTTAATCTGGTTGAAAGATGGGACGCTGCTTGAATATGAGCGACATGGTCTGGTCCGTGGGGATGGGCATGATGTGGTCGATGATCCTTCGGAAGAACCTAAGGCCATCCGGCTTGCGAATGCCGCAACGGACCGGTGGGGGAAGCCTGTTGTCGAGCCCCGCGATGGGACTTGCCAAGATTGTGAGTATTACGTCCAGCTTGACGGCCCCCTCGCGTTGCTCAATTATGGCGTTTGCGTGGCTGAGGGCGGCCCCTTCGATGGCCGCGTAGTTCAATACGCCAGTGGTTGCCCTTTGTTCGCCGCCTTGCCGGATTAGACATAACGAGATGCTTGCATCCCCATGCAGGGGGCTAATCGCGGAAGGTCTGGGGCAAAAGGTAGGCGCCCGCAGCCGTGCGCCCCTGCACCATGGTCATCCGCTCCGGGGTTGCCTGGGCCGGGCTATCCTACCACCCAAGCATCACCGTTTCTTTTCTGGGGTCCGCGCCGCCGTGATACACGCCGGTTTCCGGATTGACGAGTATGGGGGCAAAGCCGTTGCGGACGCCCCAGGGTGCTATCACTTCCACCTCATGTCCCCGGTCCCGTAACGAATCCACCAGGTCTTCCGAGACCCGGCCCTCCATCTCCAGCCGGTTGGGATATTCCCGATGGGGCCAGGGAGACCGGGGGAAGCTGTAGGAGCAAAATCTGGGAGCCTCCACCGCTTCCTGCACGTTCATCCCGAAGTCGACCATGTTGTTAAAGACCTGCAGGTTGCTCTGGGGCTGGCTATCCCCGCCGGGAGTCCCCAAAGTCATGAAGGGCTGGCCGTCCTTCAAAACTATGAAAGTACACGGGGTGGTGCGAGGCCGCTTGCGGGGCGCCAGGCTGTTGGGGTTTTTCTCGTCCAGCCAGAAGTAGCAGCCGCGGCAGTTAATCAGGATTCCGGTGTCGCCCAGGATCATGCCCTGGGCCAGCCCGGCGAAGCTGCTGGGGGTGCAGGAAACCATATTGCCTTCGCCATCGACGGTCGACAGATAGGTAGTACCGTCCCCGTCTCCTCCCACCGGTTCCGGCTCCATTTGGGCTGGGCGGGATCCGTTGGACCGCCAACCTTCGGCTGCGGCCAGCATCCTCCTGGGGTCCCCGGGCGGGTATTGGGCTTCAGCCCGGTCGGGATTGATCAATGTGCGCCGCAGCGCGGCGTATTGCGGAGATAACAGTCCCTCCACCGGCACGTCCACGAAGGCCGGGTCCCCCACGTATTGCTCCCGGTCGGCGAGGGCCAGCTTCAAGGCCTCCACCTGCAAGTGGATCGCCTGCGGACTGTTGTGTCCCAGGGCTGCCAAGTCAAAGCCTTCCAGAATGTTCAAGGTTTGCAGCAGGGTTATCCCCTGAGTCCAGGTCCGGTTGGTGAAAATCTGGTGACCCCGATAGCTAACGGATATGGGTTCTTCCAGGGGAGACTCGTATTCAGCAAAGTCTTCGTAGGTATAAAAACCGCCCAACCTCTCCAGAGCTTCGGCCATCCGATGCGCTACGTCCCCTTTGTAGAACACGTCCCGCGCCGCCCGGATTGCCGAGGCACGGGTCAGTCCCTTGCCCAATGATTGCTGTTCCGCGCCAACCATCAAGGAAAGAGTTCGGCCCAAGTCCTTCTGGACGAACATAGCTCCCAGGGCTGGCGGTTCGCCGTTGGGCAGGTAAATGCGGGCCGATTCTGGATATTTTTGCAGGTTTGACATCCGCTCCGGGCTGCCGATTGCCCGGCTCAAGAGCTGGTACGCGGGAAAACCGTTGCTGGCGAAATCCAGGGCGCTCTCCACCACCTGGGCGAAGCTCATGGTGCCGTAGTTGGCCAGCATGGTCAGCAGGGCCGACACCACGCCCGGCACGGTGGTGCTGGGGACACCGGGGGGTATCTCCCCCCACTTTTCCATATAGCGATCGATCGTCGCGCCGCCAGCGGCCCAACCCTGGCCGACCACCGACCGGACGGCCCCCGCGCCACGATCGTAGAAAAGAAAGGCGACTTCCCCTCCCAGGGTGTAGTGGGCGGTAGGCTCCATCACTCCGGCGGCCAGGGCGGTGGCCACGGCCGCGTCCACCGCGTTGCCCCCCTTCCACAGGATGCGCATACCGACCTGGGCGGTCAGCTGCGTTCCCCCTCCGACCATGGCGCGGGTGCCCCAGACGATGGGACGATGGGAATATCCGCCATACGGGCCGGATGTGAAGGTGGCGGCAGAGGTTTCCTGGTTGGTAGCGGTCATGGCAGGCCTCCCCTAGTGTGAAAGGTGGTTGTACCCCTTTATACGCTGAATTGCTCCGACCGGCAAGTCTGGTAGCTGGAAATGACAGCTGGGAGCCTTGTTCTGATAAACGCGATCTATTGGTAAACGGAAACCGACCCTCCGGCCGGAGGTATGATTATGGCGACAGAAAAGGATTGCCGGCGCTGCCGAAAGATAAGATTCCTTGGCTGGTCAAGAAGGGATTGGTCTTAGAAAAGCGACAATCGCGCTGGTGCTGTTGTTGAGTTCAGCGGCCCTAAGTTTCTCGGTGCCTGCTTCGGCCGGGGGCCGGCTCCGGAGTTTCAAGGGATCGACGGCCGGATCAATTCCGAGCTGTTCAGCCTTTCTGGGGCCTTTTTGTGGCCCGTCTCAGCGGGCTCATCCGGGCTCGTCAGTGTTGCTTCACTCCCTGCCGCAGCAGCGGAATTAACTCCTGTCCGTATTCCCTGGCGTCGGTTAGGGGGTCAAAGCCGCGGATGATAAACGTAGTGCAGCCCAGGTCGTAATAGGCCAGCAGCGACTCCACTACCTGCTCGGCGGTTCCAACCAGGCAAGTCGTGCTGCCGGCCGCGCCGCTGGCGGAGGCGATGGGCATCCATAGCCGCTGATCGTGGACATCGCGCTGCGCCGCGAAGCGGAGCAGTCGGCGGGCTCCTTCGGATTGCAGACGGGTTGGCTGCCCGGGCCGGATCTTCCCTTCGGTAGCCTGCCGCACCCGACCAAGAATTCCCTCAGCACGCTGCCAGGCTTCGGCTTCGGTGTTCCCGAGGATTGGGCGCACCGACAGACCGAAGCTGATTTCCCGGCCATGACTGCTCGCCCGGCTCCTGATATCGGCGATGCGTTCTTTAATCGCCGCCAATGGTTCGCCCCAAAGGGCAAAGACATCGGCCCGTCTGCTGCCGACCTCAAGTGCAATGTTCGAAGCACCGCCGAAAAACAGCGGCACGTTGGGTATCTGATAGCACCTAGCCTGGCTGTAAGCATCCTGAAACCGGTAAAACTCCCCCCCATGATTGAAGGGCTCCGGTTCGGTCCAAATCCGCCGCAATATCTCCATATACTCGTCGGTGCGGCGGTAGCGGGAGTCGTGGTCCAGCCAGTCGCCGTCACTCTGCTGCTCCCGGTCGCTGCCTCCGGAAATGATGTGAAGCGCGATGCGACCTCGAGTCAACTGATCCAGGGTGGCGGTTTTGCGGGCCGTCAAAGTAGGCATGACGAAGCCAGGCCGGTGGGCGATGAGGTACCCCAGCTTTTCCGTATGCGCCGCTGCGTAACCCGCCACCTCAAAGCCATCGGGAGTGCTTGAGGAGTAGCCGGTGAGCACCATGTCGAAGCCGCTGTCCTCATGGACTCTGGCGAACTCCAGAATGTAGTCCGGGTCAATCCCGGCGGGGAGATCCGCGCCCGGGTTGATGCCTCCGCCAAAGACGCTAACCGTGGCCCCGGCGGCGGAGGCGGCCTCGCGCCGAACGCCGATCATCCCCACGATACGTACTGAATTGGCTGTCTCAGGCATTTTTGAACCCTTTAGCTGGCTGGATTTGGGTCCCGCCGTGCGGGAAAATCAATACCCCCGGGGCGGCCGATTACTCACGCTGGCGAAGCCGGCCGGGCCGGGGTAGGAAAACCGCGATGAACTACTCCAGGCGAGGGTTGTTTTGGAGAGCAGTATAAACCTGTCGACGGGCAGAGGATAATAGCGCTCCGCGCGATAACAGCAGCCAAGACTGAGGGGTCCTGGGGACCTAGGGGTTGTACCGGTTACGAGCCGGAAGGCGCGCCAAACTCCTTTTTTCTATAGCAAGCGCAAGGTGGAATCTACATGAATCGCCACACCAAGCCCTGCGGGGTTCAGCTTGGCATAAGTTTAGGGAGAGGCGGCATCCGTATTGGCCGCAGGCAAGCTGCCTTCGGCCACGCCTTCGGCTACGGACGATTCCTCCGCCGGGCCCGGGAACCGCACCACGTATTCCTGTCCGGCGTCGGCGGCGATGGCGGACTCCATGGCGCTGATGGCCACCTCTATTTGGCCGTCGTCAGGCTGGCGGGTGGTCAGGCGCTGCAGCAGCAGGCCGGGCACCGCCACCTGCCTGGCGATCCACCAGCTCTGGTGCAGGCCGCTGAAGCGGATGATCTCGTAGCTGACGGCGGCGATGACCGGCAACAGAGCTATGCGGGAAAGAATCCGCCAATGAAGCTCCGGCCAGCCCAGGAAGATGAACACCAGAATGGATACCAGCACTACCGTGAGCAGGAATGCTGTTCCGCAGCGGGGGTGGGGTGTTTGGAATTTCCTTACATTCTCGATGCTTAATGGCAGCCCGGCTTCGTAGGTGTGCACCGCCATGTGCTCGGCGCCGTGGTAAGCGAATACGCGCCGGATGTTTTTCATGAAGCTAATAGCCCAGATGTAGCCGACCAGTATAGCCAGCCTGAAGAAGCCTTCAATGATATTTATGACCAGGTCCGAGGGCAGGAAAGGGTGAATCGGGGTAACGATCAGCTGGGGGAGGACAAAGAAAATGCCCACCCCCAGCAGCAGGGAGACTCCCAGCGTGCCTGCCAGAACCCAGCCGGATATTTCCTGTTCGCCTTCCGGGGTCTGGTCCACCATGGCCATGTTTGCCGACTGATGCAAAGCTTTGATCCCCAGGGTCAGGGTTTCCACCAGGGCTAGAAATCCTCGCAGCAGAGGGACGCGTCGAACCTTGCCGGTGAAAAGGGTATTTAAGGGCTCCTGAATGTGGGAAATGGTGCCATCTTCCCGGCGGACGGCGAGGCTGAAGTGGCTCCGCCCCCGTATCATTATCCCTTCGATAACCGCCTGTCCGCCGTAGGAAAACTCGGGCTGTCGTGACAACTTGTCCTCCTTAAGATCCTCGGGGAAAGCCTAAACTAAAGCTAAGATAGGACCCACATAGTTATATACCCGAACTCTGCGGGTTTCACCTTGGTGTTAGTGTAGGAATCCCTTGGGCAAACCCCGGGAGCAGGCCTGGCACCCCGCCACGGCGAGCCTGCTGGAACCAACTCCCTGAAAAATCACTCTATGTAAATAGCCAAAAGCCGATACTCTAGGATTCCATATCCCGCGTGGTCTTGACAAGGGTGTTTACCCGCAAATGAGCCGGCAAGCGTGGGGAAGTTCAGGTCAGGGAGTTATGCGGGGCAGAAAACAGGCCGAGGGCGATGAGTCCTCGGCCTTTCCGCCGGATATTCCGGAACCGAAGGGGATTACTTCAGATTGTACCGACGACGCATTCTTTCGATGCGTCCCTGGGTGTCCACCATTCGCTGCTGACCGGTATAGAAGGGGTGGCACTTACTACATACCTCTACCCGCAGCGTGGGCTTGGTGGCGCCGGTTTGGAAGGTGTTTCCACAGGAGCAAGTCACTGTGGCGTTAAAAAACTGGGGATGGATTTCTGGTTTCATGATGCTTTGTTGCTGAACCTCTACTGATTTTGTGAATGACTAAATCGGATAAACACTGACGCGACGCCTGCCCTTGGCCTTCCACTCGTATTTCACCTCTCCGTCGATCAGGGCGAACAAGGTGAAATCCCGTCCCAAACCCACGTTGGTGCCTGGGTGAATCCTGGTTCCCCGTTGCCGGACCAGAATGGAGCCGCCGGTTACCCGCTGGCCCCCATAACGCTTTACGCCAAGACGTTTGGCATTGCTATCCCTACCGTTGTTGGTGCTTCCTCCGGCCTTTTTGTGGGCCATTAGTCTATTCTCCTAATTGGATGCCTTGAATCAGCAAACGGGTGTAAGTTTGGCGGTGTCCCTTCTTGCGCCGGTAGCGGGTCTTCCGCTTGTATTTGAAGACTATCAACTTGCGGTCTTTGTAATGGGATTGAATCTCTGCCGTCACCTTGGCTCCGGAAAGTATGGGAGCGCCGAAACTGACCTGGCCATCTTCGGAGACGGCCAAGACTTGGTCGAATTCGGCGACGGAGCCCACCTCCAGGGAAAGCTTTTCCACGTCAAGCACATCTCCGGGCTTGACCCGGTACTGCTTTCCGCCTGTCTTGAATATTGCGTAATCCATATAACGGCTAGACCTCAACCCTCTAATTCTAGGGGGTCCGAATTACCCATGTCAAGAAGGATATCAGCGGACGATCGTGCAATCCGAGCCGGGGGATTCGATCGCGTCGAAGATTATTTCGAAATTGGCTGTTGAGAAGGTTAACGCTTTACCCGGTTTTGGCTGAATCTCCCAGGCTGAATCTAACCGATGGCTCAGCTGAAGTCCCGCATTAGTCCAACACAGAGGACTTTGACAAATGTTAGGCGCGGTCTTAGCATTGCCCCCAAAGACGACCGTCGGCAAACTGCTTGTTTTAGAAGGGGGTCAAGGCATGGACGCGTCTGCTATTTCCCACATCGCTATCTGTGTGGCCGACTTGGACAAGTCTCTGGAGTTCTACCGGGACATACTTGGTATGAGAGTGCTGGCTGACCGGATGCAAGATACCACTTCGGGGGGTTTACCTCACGTTTATAAGCACCGGCGACAGACCCGCCGGCAGGTGCGGCTGGCCTACGGTACCGGGGACACTAAGCCCACCCTTACCATGACCTCTCATCCTGGTGACAATCCCGATGGCGCGCCGATAAAGCTGGACCAGGTCGGCATCAGCCATCTCTCTTTTACGGTCGGCGATGTCAAGGCCCTGGCCGCGGAGCTGACCGCCAAAGGGGTTCAACTAGCCGGACCGATGGATGGCTTTACCAATGCCCAGGGTGAGGTCAGCAGCATCTTCGTATATGACCCGGATGGGATACTGGTGCAGTTCGACTCCGGCGGTGGAGCCTGAGTTCTTCGATTCAATCCTAGCAATTAGCCACTGCGGCACGACAGAGGTAATGCAATGGATGCTACTGGAATTTCTCACATAGCCGTCTGCGTACGGGATCTGGATAAATCCCTGGCCTTCTATCGGGACATCCTGGGTATGGAGGTGGTGTTCGACCAGGTTCAGGACACCACGACCGGTGGCCTGCCTCATGTCTATCAGCACCCGCGACAGACGCGGAGGACCGTGCATCTGAAATTCGGCCAGGATAGCAACAACCCCCGTCTGGTGGTAACCAGTCATCCCAACGAAGATCCCGACGGCGATCCTATCAAGTTGGACCAGGTAGGATTGAGCCACTACTCATTTTCGGTCCCCGACACCAGGGCGTTAATGGCTGAGCTGACTGCCAAGGGGGTTCAACTGGCCGCTCCGCCGGAAGTCTGGACCGATGACCAGGGGAAGGTCAGCAGCTTTTACGTATACGACCCGGATGGCATACTTGTTCAGTTCGACAGCGGCGGTGGCTGAGGGGTTTTGTGAAATGTCATTGCGAGAAGTCCCGATGACATCGGGACGACGAAGCAATCCCAGGGGAGCTAGATTGCTTCGCTTTGCTCGCAATGACGAAAGGAAGGCTTCTCGCATAGCCACTGAGGAAGCCGGAGCGGGATAAAGCAGATGGCTGCTAGTCGGGCCGACCAACACGACAAGGACAAGCTGGCGCGGTGGCATGGAGATTTGGCCGGCGGCGTTACCGGCGCCTTCCCGTTGCATGCGTTGTTCCTGGTTTCGGAGGTCGACCGGGCCGCGCATGATGTGTTCCGGGCCTTCCGCAGCCGCTTCGAGGAGCTGGGCGCCGGATTCCAGCACCTGGTCATCTTCGGTCAGCACGGCGTTTCCCAGGCCGAACAAACGCTGCTGGCGCGGCTGGGTCTCGCGGCGGACGCCATACCCAGCCTGGTTCTGCTTACCGCGTCCGATCCTCCCCTGGTTTACACCCTGCCTTTACCGTCAGGTGACGTTGGACCGGAAGTGAAGGACCCGCACCAGGCTCCCTGGCGCCTGGTCCTGGCGTGGGTTGAACGGGAGCGGGTCGAGCTGGCGGAGGCAAGCGGAAGTGCAGATGAAGTCAAGCCATTGGCCTTGGGAAATATCCCGGGGATGAACACCGGCACTGAGCTAAGCGAACCCGTGATCGACCTGGTAGCCGGGATGTTGGAGCAGCTTGGCTAGCGATTATTTCCCTGCTCCAGCCTAGACCAGGACCCCAATCACCAACCATGCTCCCCATAGTAGAAGCGCCACGCCGGAAATTCGGCTCACCCAGCGTCCGGCGGGGGCTATCTTCTCGATCAGGACAAACCCAGCCAGGGCGGCAATCCACAGCAGATTCATCACTCCCAACACGAACAGCAGCGCCATCAACACCCAGCAGCAGCCCAGACAGAACGCCCCGTGGCGCAGGCCCATGG
>JADFQT010000195.1 GCA_022561675.1 Chloroflexota bacterium | reverse complement strand
ACAGAAGATGAATGCCGAAGGAATAGCCGACGAGCAGGTACATGCCTCCTTCCAATAGCCAAACGGGCCAGGACAGCAGAAAAACCCCCAGATGTCTTCTGGGTGAGTTGAGCACCTGCAATCCGCCGATGAACCGGTGGACCAGGTCGCTCAGCGCGGGGCGTGCCTTGGCCGGGGCCAGGGACAGTCCCGCGTCCACTAATTTGGAGAACCCCGGCCGTGCCGCCAGGACCAGGAAGGCAAAGGCCAGGGCAAAGATGCCCACCGTGCCGATGGTGAAGACCAGCGCAGTGGTGCGGGAGAAACTGCCGGTTCCTTGAAACAGGCCCAACAGCAATAGAGCCGGCGCCGATATGGCCGCGAAGAACAGCAGGGCAACGCCGTCGTATAGCCGTTCCACCGCCACCGTGGCCAGGGCGGTGCTGCCGCTCACCGTTTCCCGCCGCGCCAGGTAGTAGGAGCGGACCAGCTCGCCCAGCCGGACCGGCAGCAGATTGTTGGCCATGTAGCCGATTATGACCACGGGGTAAAGGCGGGTGGCCGGGAATTGGGCAATGGGTGACAGAATATAGGCCCACCGTATGGACCGGAAGTATACGGCGACGAAGTAGAGGCCTATGGCCGGCACCACGTAGAGATAGTTGGCGTCCCTCAACGCCGAGACGATCTCCTGCCGGTCGACCCGAAGCAGCAGAAGCAGCAGAAACAGACCGCTAACCGCCAGTCCAATCCAAAATCGCCAATTACTAAATTGCAACCGAACCTTCCCTAATGACCTCTGAAGAAACTCCTAACCTTGGGAGATCCAAATCCCCCTCAGTCCCCCTTTTCAAAGGGGGATATAGGGGGATTTCTCCAAACGCTGGCTCCCGGCCTGGCCCTAATAATTCCCAAATCAGACCACCGGGTCTCCATTGGCCGGCCGGTCCGAAAGGATGGGTAGGAAAAAAGTATAGCCTGAGCTAGGGTTTGGGCAGAAAGCTGAAGAACTCTGAGTTGTACCAGTCTGTCTGAATCTCCCGGAATAAAATGTAGTCCAGCGCTTTGCCCCAGGTCTCCCGTTTCCGGGCCGATTTCTGGAAAAATCTGAAATCCAGCGCAAGCTCCTCCACCAGATTCTCCGCCTGGCGGTTTTCGCCAGGCCGGCGGTAGGTTTCTGGAAACCAGAGCAAATTCCTTAATGGCTCCGACTTTCGGTAACCGGACAGCGCCTTGGCATCCCGATACCCGTGCCCCGAGTTCAGCAGCAATGCTCCGGCCTCGGGCGGCTCGGAAATGGGATTGCAGCCGGAATTCCAGCCCTCCTCATCCTCGTCCTTGAAGCAGGAAAAGGACAGATTGCCATCTTTCTGCTGATGCCGCACGTACCATTGCATCGGATACCAGAGGTCGTAGTCCACCCGGACGGCATCAGGCAGGGTGCCCTGCTGGAAAACCTGCTGATCCAATTCCTCAAACGTGGCCCTAACGTCGGCGCTGCCCTGGGCATAAACCAGGATTTCCCTGTTGGAGTCATCATAAGTATAGCTGGCCCGGAATGCCCCCCAGGTTCCCAAAGCCAGCAAAAGAGCGGCGGATCCCAGACCCACCAGGGCCATTCCGGGGCCGGCTTGCGTCAGTCTTACCAAATAGGCAGCGGTCACGGCTAGGAGAACCAGTCCGGTCAGGACGAACCACTCAGACGGGCCGAAGGCGGCTGCCGGGTTTACGTAGACCCTCAGCAGATAGACGATCCCCGCCACAAGCAGAGGGATCAAGACCAGCAGCGCGCCCGGCCTGCTTCGAATAAGCTGTCTCCAGGTTAGCCGGTCCGCCAGGTCGCCCAGGTACTTCCCGGCCAGGAATATCAGCGGCACGACGATGCCGACCAGCAGCCAGGGCATCTTCTCGCTGGCGAGAGTGTAAGCCAGCAGGGTTAGCCCTGACCAGAGGATCAAAGCCAGCCCAAAGATGTCACCTTTCCTGAAAAAATAAATCGCGCCTAGAATGGCGAACACCAGGGGCAGCAGCTCGTAGACGGAAAGTCCAACGAAGTAGTAATACCAGGGTTGGTTGCCCCGGGCCACATCCTGCTGGGCGATCCAGTAGCCCATGCCCTGCCAAACCCCGCTGAACATTCCGCCCCAGTTGGTGTACACCGTTGTGTAGAGGGTAAGCCAAACGAAATAGTAGATGGCAGCGCAGCCCAGCCAGACCCGGGCCTTCCACAGAAGCCCCAGGTAAAAGGATAGCGCCAGGGCGGCGGCCAGGATTGCCCCGGCGACCAGGAAGTTCACCGGTATTCCGTTTGCCGAGGTGTCCACCTGGATACCGGCGGGCAGCAGGCTCTGGACCAGTTCCCCCACGTTGACCAGCGGGGTGAACAGCGCGGCGTAGAGCGAGACTAACAGCGGCGGAACTAGCAGGAGTGGGACGGAGACCCGGAGCGGATAGCGCCGATGCACTAGTACGGACAACACCACCAAGAGCAAGGCCCCGGCGATGGGCAGGTCGATCAACGCCGCCGGGCGGCCCTCGCCCAACGCGTGGCTGATGGGCCGGAACAGCACCAATAACGTGGCTGCCGCGATGGCCGCCGGCAGGGCGGTTCTGCCAATCAGGTCGGCCCGGCTAAGGCCCTTGCTCCAGTTCAGCCAGGTGGAGGCGCCCAGGAAAATCGCGGCCACTGCCAGGTGGACCGGCCAGGGAGCGGAATAAACCGGAAGGCTCACGAAGGGTTCTCCCCAATGGGGGGCGCCCACCAGCCCGATGGAAACGTCGTTGGGGTTTACCAGAGTCAAGCCTCCCCCCAAAAAGCCCTGGAAGAGCCCCGACAAGGAGGACCACTGGGGCAGGGTCAGCGTGAAAAGAAGGATGAAAAATCCCGCGGCGCCGGTTAGCTGGGACAGCCGGACTCTTCGGAACAGCCAGGGCACGAGGTCCGGCAGCGCCAGCAGAAAGGCAATCCCTCCCAAAATAAGGGTAACGATATAAGCCGTCTCCTTGGTGGCGAACATGAAGGCCAGCACCGCCGCGGCCAGGTAGAGGTATCGGTTCTCGCTGCGGTGAATGTAGCGCCACAGCAAGATGAACAGCGCCACCGCCCAGAAGGCCATCAAGATGTCGTTACGCCCGAAACGGCTGAAGTAGAGTAGAGCCGGAGACAGCATCAGCATTACCGACGTAAAAAAAGCGCCGCTCCGCCCCATATAATCCCGAAGAAAGTAGGGTAATCCCACCAGGGCAGACCCGAAGATGACGTAAGCCAGCCGAGCGGTGAAGTCGGTGTCGCCGAGAATCCGCATGAACAGGGCGGCCAGCTCAATCTGGAAGGGCCCATGCATCCAGGGCGAATGAATAAATGTCTCCAGGTTGGACAGACGCCATGAGTAGTGGAGGTGGATGGCCTCATCGTAGTGCATCACTCGCCCATCCAGCTCCCAAAGGCGCATCCCCAGGGCCAGCAGGACCAGGGCCAAAAAACCCAGCTCCAGCCAGCCGATGCGCCAGCTAATCCGGCCGGGACTTCCCAGGACCTTGAAAGGACGGGATAAAGACGGAAGGATCCGGCCCAAGCCTCCAATACCGGGAATGCCAGTGCCGGGAAAGCCAGTCTGCCTATTTGTTATTTGGGACATTACCCTCTGACGACTCGCTGTTGGCCACAAACTCGTAGATAGTTACGTTGCCCTGCTGAAAGACGGTTTTCAAAAGGTCCTGAAATCCTCCCAACTGGGTGGATCCGTAGCTAATCTTTTCTCTCCTTCCCGCGTATACGTACTGGACATCATACTGCTCCAGCAGTTCCCGTACTCGGGAAGGGTCCGGGCTCTGGTAGATTTCAGCCACGGTTTCCTCCCGACCGTCGAATAGCTGACTAGTGCCGCGCCACTGCAACTCATGGCCTTTCCAGCCCAATATGGTCGGAATTCCCGTGCTGCTGGACACCCGGCCGTAGCTGGAGTAGTCGGCGCCCACGGCTTCGACGATAATGCCGCGTGAATCCTGAACCCTTAGCCAGGCGATGGCAGCGTACTCGTCTGGGTCTGTTTCTTTAACAAAGGCCAGGCCATCCAAAGTGTTATCAGCCAGCGTTTCCCGGGGGTGCAGCAGCCCGGTCCGTTCCAGCACGGCGCCCACCGGGTAGTACAGGGAAGCGATTATAGCCAGGGCCGCCACTACGGTCCAGCCGTAATGAGCCAGCCGGAAGGCCGTATTGCGGAGGGACGAATGGGACTGCCAGTAGTAGACCCCATAGGCTCCCGCCAAAGCCAACAGCAGCCACGCCTGGTAGTAGAACTTGAAAACCGTGTTCATCCGGTTCCCGAACCCGTCCACCACAAAATACAGCTCTGCGCCCATCAGCAGGTAGGCCGCAACCGCCAAAAGCAGCAAGGGAAAGACCGTCATGCGCTCCCGACCGGTCTTGATCCGCTGCAAGGCGCTGAATCCAGCCAGGCAAACCACCGCCAGGCCGGGCAGCACAAACAGCGTACGACCCGCTATCTGACCAGCGTCCAAGCCGGCGCCTCCGACAAACAGGGACAACGATAGCATCAACACCACCCAGAGCAGGAAAGGAAACAGGGCCACGGTGAGCACTATCAGCAGGGCTGGGGCATCCGCCTGACTGAAACGGGGAATTCCACCAAGCTGTTTGAATAGAAAAGAAGCCCCTAGCAAAAAAGGAAGCCCTATTACTACCAGGAACAGGAAAGGTCTGGTTCCCGGACCGGTATAGGGAAGGATGCCCCCGGCCTGGCTGCTAAAATCCAAATAGAAGGGCAGAAACAGCAGCGCGGCCACCGCCACCATGGGTATCCACATCAACGCTGTGTCCCTGGCCGCCAGACTCAGGGGGTCCAGTTTCGGGGGCGCCACCGGGCTGAGCCGGTCCTCCCAGGACTCTCCGTAGGCCTTGGCGAACAACAACAACCCAAATAGGGCTGCGTAGGTGGGAAAGTCCCAGAGGTTTATAAAGGACAGCGAACCTAGGGCCAGGGCGCTCATACTGAATTCC
>JADFQT010000194.1 GCA_022561675.1 Chloroflexota bacterium | reverse complement strand
CTTCAGACAAGGGGGTTTCATCACCGGTGGCCAGCTCGATGGCCCGCAGCCCAGTGTCTACGCTCTCTTGCCAGTGGAGGTGTTGCCCGCTCACGGTAGCGGCATAGGACAAGGTCTGCGCCTCCAAGGCCACGTCCCCCTCATCCCTGGCGATGGCTATCGCACGCCCCAGGGCCTGCTGAGCGCCTTCGTAGTCACCCTCCGAAACGCCAAGGACCCCACCGTAGCGAGAGAGGAGGCGCCCTACCTCGTGGGAATCGGCCGGGACCAGACTAAGAGCACGGGCCATAAGTTGAGCGACCCCTGGAATCCGATAAGCTGGGGGCCCGATTGGGAACTCTGCGGCAGCCACCGCCTGGGCGACATTCCCCACTTCGGCGTAGTACTCAAAGGCGCGGCTTAGGGCGGCGAACACTTCCGCAAGCTGATGCCCTTCGACTGTGGCGGACTGGGCCCGCGCCAGTCCGAACAGCAGGGCCGCGGCCTCCTCATCGGGAACCGCCTCCGTTCCGGACAAGGTTATGTCCCGGGCAACCAAGCCCCGTTCAAAGTGGGCCAGGGCCTCCTCGTAAGCGTAGGCATCCAGGGCCCGATCCCCAGCAGCTAGGGAGTAGCGCACCAGCTTATCGGGGCCCACCAAAGACTCGGCCTGGGCGAAGTGGTGGGCTAACTCGGCGGCGTGGGCCTCGGCGTTGTCGCCGTAGAGGTGTTCCAGCGTCTCACCGATGCGGGCGTGGAGCCGGACTCGCCTGGTCAGGGTCAGTTCCTCGCTGAGAGTCTCCTGAATTAGGGCGTGGGTGAACTGGTACCGGCCCACAGCTTGGGGCAACTCCTCGATGACCCTAGCGGCCAACGCCTCTTCTAGCACTTCAAGAAGCCGGTCTTCCGAGATGTCCTCAACCAGGTGTGCCAGCTGTCTTAGCTCGAACTCCCGGCCAACGACGGAGGCGATGGTTAAAGTCTCGTTGCACCGCTGGGACAGCCGGTTCAATCGTCTGCCGATGACTTCTCGCACCCCTTCGGGGACACGCACGGTCCAGGAGTCTCTGGCACCGGATTCCTGGGTCAGTTCTCCCTCTTGCACCAGCAGCCGCACAACCTCGGTAACGAACAAGGGGTTGCCTTCTGTCTGAGTATGGATCGCCTCGGCCAGGCCGGAGGGTGGGTCAACCCCGGCCGCTACCTCGATGAACCTGGTCACGTCCTGCTGGCTCAGGCCCCGTAGCAGCACCCGCTGGAACAATCTTTCCCTGGTCAGTTCGCCAAGACATTCTGCCAAAGGGTGCTGGCGAGATAATTCCATGTCGCGGTAGGTCCCTATCAGCAGCAGACGGCTGTTGCCCAGCTCCCTCGCCAGAAATGACGTTGTTTGTGTTCGCTGGGTCCATTGTTCGGATTGAAGGCAAATTATCGCCAATGAAATCCAACATATGAAGCACATTAGACGCCAGATTATTTTGCGATCTACGTTTTAGACCTTCTATGACCATCAGTTCTAAGAAGAACGATGGGAACGGCAAGCTATGAAGGTTCCGCCAAATTTTGATGGCTCGAATCTCTTTTGTCCTTCCCGAATTGGTCACTGTATTGATGTGAAGCTTGGCGTTAGTCTGAAGCCAGGAATCCGTCTTACGTTTATATAAGCTATGATAATTTTGGTATCCGGCCTGAATTTTCCCAGGTACTAGATCAATTTTCACTCCGAAGTTGGAAATCCCAATGGACACGTTCTTCCTTACTGGCGACCAGGCCTGGTTGATCGCACATGTGAAAAGACTTTCGTATATCTGCTTCAAGGTTGCCGTTGTGGAGGACTTCAGAGAGATAAACAGATCAACATCGGTAGAAATATTGTTCGCAGTGCCCTTGGCGAAAGAACCGGAATATTCGAGGCTGGAAAGTTGGGCCGCGGCCCAACGGCGAAGGGCAGGCGTAACTCTTTGGGCAGCGCTTTCTGCGGCTGATCTGTTTATATCGTACTTCCGCAGGACGCTTGCAACGTATTGGTCCCCAGTCAATATGCGGCTCCTTCGCACGGCTATTCTTAGCCAAAATATACTCGATTTTCGTCAGAGCCCTTTGACCAATACTGGCCTAATCCGCCAAGAGTATTGGCACCCAAAAGTCATTCATTGACAGGGCGCAGCTTGGTCTTATTCTACTCCTTTCCTTAGTCACCGGTGCCAGCAGGGCACCCGGACCGATGGCACCAAGCTGGTGGAGGCTGGGCCCTGGGAAGACTTTGTGGTTTGAGTTTTAACCACCGGCTTCCCGGTCGTGAAATGGTCCTGCTATGGTATAGAAACACCCTGGGGAAAGGTACACTTTCATAGCAGCCGGCGTCAACCCTCGCACAGGGAGACGGGATTGGAACAAAGGGTACCTGGACACGATGGCAGCGGCGCAAGACCGTAGAACAAGGACATTCCTGGAGACGGGATTGAAACCAAAAAATGCTATTCGCAGCGTAAAAAAGGGGGCTAGCTGCTAGGTAGAAGAAGGACATTCCTGGAGACGGGATTGAAACGCCAATGTTGCTCGAACGGTGTTGTTGACCTCCTCTTGTATAGGTAGAAGAAGGAGTTTCCTGGAGACGGGATTGAAACACATGGCTCGAGGCGCGTGCCGGCATGAAAGCAAGGTGAAGAAGGACATTCCTGGAGACGGGATTGAAACTCTGCCGTGAAGGCTTCTTCCTCTGCTTCGATCTGTGTAGAAGAAGGGCATTCCTGGAGACGGGATTGAAACAAACGGAGCGGCCAGCCTTCTGAGTAGCTTCTTCATGTAGAAGAAGGACCTTCCTGGAGACGGGATCTTCACATCTAGTATTGGCGGCTCAAAGGACGACGGTGGCTGGGAAGGGAAGCCACATAAATCGGTGGGTGCTCTCTGCGGAGAATGAGGTAATCTTTCGGTATGTCTGAATTATCCGTTAGGACCTGTTAATAACGGATAATTCAGACACCCAACCTGGCCTTTGGACCTTCTTGGCTCGGATTTCTTATGATTGAGATTTGCTCTGGTGCGGTCACCGGCGACCTGGGGGTAGTGGTTACGAGGTAAGTATTATTGACGTTGGTGACGGTTGTTTAAATGAACCTATCTGCCAGAGGTGAGTGATGAGAATTGGCCGAAAGCTCTGCGGTAGTTTAGGGTGCCAACAGGTACATTTTCTCTTCCCCGATCTACCGGGGGCACACCACCTTAGTGGGGAAGTTGGCCATTCCATATTCATCGCAGGCTTAGAGCAGAGTGAAGAGTGGTGCGCACGATGTGGGGCCAAAGTGTTGGTCCCAGCGGCGGGGGTGTTATCCCTTTCGATACCACAATATGAAGACTGGACACTAGGCGACTTTGAACAGGTGTAGGTCCGCACTTGGACCAGGCGTGGAACGACCTGGCCAGTGGTTGAGGAAGTTGTTTAAGCAGGGAGGGAGGATGCCGCAGGATCAAATGTCCGTGATTCGTCGATCCGGCTGTGTCCACTCTTCCTTGGGGCCAACATCCGCTTCCTCACTGTCAGCGGTCAGGCCGCGTCAATCTTGATCCGCTTCAACGTCGCGCAGCAAACATTGGGGGTGGGAGTGAGCATGGATGTCGATAGACCGCAAAGTCATTTTCCTGACAGGAGGTCGAAACCCTGCCCCTAATCTGTAAAATGTGGAGCAGTCATCATGCAGCGGGGGTAGCCTTAGGATTTAAATTTCGGCGGCGAACCAGGTACAGGTAATAAGGAGGGCTCGTCAAAGCCTCTTCGCCGTTCATAGTGTTGTCGCAGTAGTCCCAGTAGTAGGTCAAATAACGTTGTGTATCGTCCACATGCTGGCCTGAATCAGACTCGTATAAGACTATCAATTCGTCGTAGGAAGCCTCATACCGTGAAGCTCGTTCGTAAGGGCTTCCTGTTATACCTATCCTAAAACTTGAACAATGGTCGGATCGGGTTAGAGGGCCAAGGCGGGCGTTAACATCAATCTGGCTCGGCCAACCAGGCCATACATCCCAGATGACATCCATAAAGCCCCTTTTAACAGGAGTGAGCCGAGTGAAGGCTCAGAATCCACACCACCGCCCCTTATCAGGTCAAGGAATCAACTAAATCCGGTTCAATGAGCTAGTACGCCCAGGTTATCAAAAAGTAGGAAAGGGGCAGGTTCAACACCTACGCAGCCTTCTGCAATTTCCCCAGCCACTCATCTACCCCGAACACCTTCACTCCCGATGGCAGAAATACTTGGTTATTGGGAGACGGAGTAGGCTCCATATCCCTCAACTCCAAACCTCACCCGTCATCATCCCTCACCCCGTCCCCCGCTCCTGGTCCGCCTATACCGTAGCCTGGGCTGCCTGACCACCTGATACTTCGGGCGTCGCTTTCCTTGAAAAAGGAAAGTGACGACCTTGTCAGCATCAGCCGATACCCACACCCAGGGTTTACCTCGCGACCCCACCGGTCGCGTGAATTCATACGGCCCTACTGGGAAACAGCCTTTCCTCCCTGCCGGATTGACCGCCACTCTACCCCACTACTGGAAGGAAGCCGGGGTCATGCTTTCATATCTGGATGACCTTGCAGGGGCGGCTGGTCCACTCTAATCTCTGACTAATGTCTATAGTTGTGTGTAGGCGAGCCAGAATAGGAGTACCGAGCCCGTTCCTATTACCACACCCATCAACCGCATAAGCCTTTGGGGAGATATTTTCCCGGTCTGCTGGGCGCCTATGTAGGAGCCCAGCACTGCCATGGGTCACCAGAATGCACAACAGGGCGGTCTTCTCCTGCTCAGTCCCCGCCGCCAGGTAGATCCCGTCGGCCCAGATGTAGGCATACCGGTGTCCACCCAACGGTCGACACCGCCAGTCCTGATACTCCTGTCCCCAGTGGTCCTTCAGCCGCACCACCGTGTTGGCCGATAGGGCGGTGGTTTCTCCCACCAGTTCCCGAAACACCGGCTCGAAGTCTCCGGTGGACAGCCCTTCCAGATAGAGACGGGCCAACAGCCGCTG
>JADFQT010000193.1 GCA_022561675.1 Chloroflexota bacterium | reverse complement strand
CGATGGGGCGCTGATACCCAGGGCCATGACGCCTATGCCTGTCTCCGCCGCTATCTGGTAGGTGGCGGGCTGCAGCGCGGCGACCCAGATGGGCGGATGGGGCTTCTGGTAGGGCTTGGGCAAAACCTGGCGGGGCGGCACGTTCCAGAACTTTCCTTCCCACTCAAAGGTCTCCGACTCCCAGATCTTCGGGATCATGGTCAGGGACTCCTCCCACATCTCCCGGGTATACCGGGGGTCAATGCCCATTCCCGTCTGCTCGTAGGGCGCGGAACGCCCGGTGCCGAAGTCCACCCGCCCGTGGGATAACTGGTCCACCATCGCGACCCGCTCGGCCACCCGCACCGGGTGGTGGTAGGGAAGGATTACCACGCCAAATCCCAGCCGGATGCGCTTGGTCAGCCGGCTAAGGGCGCCGAACATCACCTCCGGGCAGGGAGAGGAGGAGAAGGTGGTCAGGAAATGGTGCTCCACGAACCAAACATAGTCGAACCCCATCTCGTCGGCTAGAATGCACTGCTCGAGGGTTTCCTCGACCACCGCCTGGTCGTCCAGGGTTGGGCGCTGCATCTCGTAGGCCAGACCGAACTGCATGGCTTACCTCCAAATATTTGGTTCATTTTGGGGCCTAGTACCCAAAGTCAGGCGACTTTCTAGTCCTTCCCAGGCCACAGTCGAAGCAGGCGGGCTTTAAGCCGTCGCAAACGGGGATGCTACCCCGCCGGTATCAGTACCACGTCCCGCTGTACCGGCGATGAAGCGTAGGGGCCCGCTTCCGACATGTAGGCGTCTATCTCGGACCGGACGCCAAACTCCGGCAAGTAGATCCCCGGTTCAATGGAGAACCCGATGCCAGGTATTATCTGCCGGGTGTCGTGGGTCTCAAATCCGTCCAAGTTCACCGCTTCGCCGTGGACCTCGTAGCTAATGCTGTGGCCCAACCGGTGGGTGAAGAATTCGCCGTATCCTCGGGCTTCTATGTACTGCCGGGCCACCTGGTCCGCCTGCCAGCCCTGGACCGTTAACCCCTGTTGGAAGGACTCTTGAAGATAAATCAGGGCCGCGTCCCTGGCGCCAATGACGATGTCGAAAATGCTCTGATGGCGCTCCGGCACCCGGTCCCCCACGTAGGCAACCCAGGTGATATCGGCGTAAACGCTGTTGGGCCGGTTTTCTTTGGCCCAAAGGTCGATGAGCACCCAATCTCCGGGTTGGATAACGCTGCTGCCCTCGGGCATGGGCTCGTAGTGGGGGTCGGAGCAGTGGGCGTTGACCGATACTATGGGGCCGTCGGCGGCCTCCAGTCCCTCCTCGGCGAATCTGCGGCGAACGAACTCAGCAATCTCGAACTCAGTGGGTAAGTACCGGTCAGACCCCGGCTGTTCCCTCCCCAGCCGTTCAATCTCCGGCCGGCCGATGTGCTGAAAGGCCTGGTTAACTATCTGCCCCAATTTTTCGGCGGCCCGCTGGTGCCCCGCCAGCTGTTCCGATGTCCAGCGCTGAGTGGCGAACTGCATCAGGTCCGCCGATGAAACCACCTCCGGCCCCAGGGAGCGCACCAACTCCACTGTTCCGGCGTCAACCCGCGACACCCGGGGCAGCTCGTTATTAGGGGAGTACTCCATGGCCACCCTGGCTGCGCCCGACAAAACCTCTCTCAAAGACTCGACCATGGTTTGGCGGCTGCGGTAGATTGACAGCTCTATGTTCGGAGTTGAATCGGGTTCTCCATTTTGAGACGCGAATTTTCCGGCGTCGACGTGATGAACCAGAAGCGTGGGAATGCCTCGCGCCGGGATGTAGAGGAGACAGGGACGGGTTACATGTCCCAAGGGTGCTACTACTTGCCGAAAAATGGGATTGGAGCCGCGGTAATCGTGGATCAGCCACCCAGGTAGCTGCTCCCGAGTAAGGAATTCCTGGGCGTCCTGGAATACCCGCCGCTGGTTCATGGCGTTACCCTCTAAGGACTCGGGCCGAGGACTCGGGGCCGTTTTAATGGACCGGGGTTGAGGCCCTGATTACCTGATAGCCTGGAGCATGCCACCGTCAACCACCGTGCTGCTTCCAGTTAAGAATCCGGCCCGATCCGAGGCCAGAAACGCCACCAGGTCTCCCACCTCTTCTGCTTTCCCCAGGCGGCCCATAGGAACGCGAGCCAGGGTTTCCTTTAGCAGGTCTGCGGTGGGCCGATTATGTTCCCGCGCTTCGCTTTCCAGCCGGGAAGTGAACTGTTCCGTGTCCACTGCACCAAAAACGACATTGTTGACGGTGATATTGAAAGGGGCCAGTTCGTTGGCCAGTGACTTGAAGTAGCCGACCAGGGCCAGCTGGCTGGCGGCGGCCAGGCCCATGCCTTCGCTGGCCTGCTGAACTGGAGTGGTCAGAAGATTGATGATGCGCCCCCAGTGCGCTTGCTTCATGTAGGGTATGACTTCCCGGCTGAGCCTGATGGCGCTAAAAAAATTGCGTTCCAGGTCGGTGGAGATTTCCTCATCCTCGAATTCCACGGCGGGACCAGTGGCGGAGTTGCCTACCTGGGTCACCAGAATGCTAACCTGATCGAACCGGTTGAAGGTGTCCCGCACAACCCGGCGGATGTCCCTGGCTGTGGAGATATCAGCCGGGATGGCCAGAACGTGGTGCTGGGAGCCCACCCGTGCCAGTTCAATCTCGGTCCGCCGCAGGGCTTCATCATTCTGGCCGCATATTGTAACGTTGGCGCCCTCGTGGGCGAAGGCCAGGGCGATGGCCCGACCGAGTCCTCGACTGGCCCCCCCAACGATGGCAACCCGTTCCCTTAAACCCAAATCCACCCTGGTTAGACCTCCTGCTAGCAACCCGGAACCAATGCCTGGGAACCATTGGTTGTTATGAAACCGGCCCTATAATAAATCGGCTGATGGGATTAAAGCAAGGTGCAATTTTGGCTCAGTCACCGGAGCGACTAGCCAACTCGTGGGTACGGCAGAGATTTTCTAATGCGCTGAGATTGAGTTGCCCCAACCTAATTCCTTCAGGCTGAGAAATACAGTCCGGCATCAAGATACTTGGTCGTAGCGAAAGCAGTTCACCAGATGGTCGTTGACCAGGCCGGCTGCCTGCATGAAGGCATAGCAAATTGTGGGGCCGACGAAGCTGAACCCCTGGCTTTTCAACTCTTTGCTGAGTAATTCAGCCTGGGGAGTCTGGGCGGGTATCTCCGAATCCAGCCTCCAGGTGTTCTGTTGGGGATGAGGTCCCAGGAGCGACCACAGGTAATGGTCGAAACTCCCGAACTCGCTTTGCAGGCGGAGGAAGGCCTGGGCATTGGCGATGGCGGACCGTATCTTCTGTCGATTGCGGACAATGCTGGCATCCTGGAGCAAAGAGGCCACTTTGGCTTCATCATAAGCGGCGATGAGAAGGGGGTCGAAATCATCAAAGGCCCGTCGATAGCCCTCGCGCTTCTTGAGGATGGTCGACCAACTCAAACCCGCCTGCGCCCCGTCGAGGATCAGATATTCCAACAGCATCCGATCGTCGTGCAGGGGCACACCCCATTCCGTGTCGTGATACTCGACCATCAGCGGGTCTGAGCCGGTCCAGCTGCAGCGGTTGGGCTCCGGCTCGCCGGCTGGGGATGGTTGGTCAGTGGCCAATTGCCGTCTCCGGGGGCAGAGTCTAGATTATTGACTTTTCCGCCAGCCTTTCAACGGCGGCGGCGGAGTAGCCCAGGTCCTTTAGAATCTCCTGATTATGCTCTCCCAGCAGGGGCGGATGCCGGTCCAATCCCCCAGGAGTGACGGAGAACTTGAGGGGCAGTCCGGTCTGCTTGATGGATTTCAGAGTGGGATGAGGCATTTCCAATAGCATCTGGCGGTGTAGAACCTGGGGGTCGCTGAAAACGTCGGCCAGGTCGTTTATCGGCCCCGCCGGCACGTTCACCGCCTGGAGGACGTCCACCCAATGGCTGGCCGGTTTGGTTAAAAAGTATTCCTGCAGCAAGGGAACGAGGGTGGCCCGGTTGCGGACCCGGTCGCCGTTGAGGGTGAACTCCGGGTTAGTCTTGAGGTCTGCCCGGTCAATGCCCTTGCAGAAGCGCTCCCAGATGCGCTCCGACCCCACCGCCACATTTACGTATTTGCCGTCTTGGCTCATGAAGGCCTGATAGGGAACCAAGGTTGGGTGGGCGGCGCCGAGCCGTTTGGGAGGTTCATTGTTGGCAAAGTAATAGGCCGCCTGGTAGGTGAGCCAGGCTATTTGCGCGTCCAGCATGGAGATGTCAATATACTGACCCTCGCCGGTTCTTTCCCGGTGGTGGAGCGCGGTCATAACGGCAAAGGCGGCCCACATTCCGGCCCCAATGTCGGACACCGCGATGCCCACTTTCTGTGGCTCGCCATCGGCCTCTCCGGTGATGCTCATCAGCCCGCTGACCCCTTGCGCGACCAGGTCGAAACCGCCTTTGGCTGCGTCCGGACCGGTGTTGCCAAATCCGGAGATCGAGCAGTAAATCAGCTTCGGGTAACGATCCGCGAGTGTCGCATGGTCCAGTCCCAGTCGCTGCATGACGCCCGGACGAAATCCTTCGAGGAGGGCGTCGGCCTGATCCACGAGTTTGAGGACGGCCTCGCTATCGTTTGCCGCACCCGTCGCCGTCTTGAACTTAGCCAGTTTGTCGAAATACGCCTTGTGCTGATCAACAGGAATCTGAATCTCGGACACACAGATTTTCAGCTCAACAGGCTTCGGCTTCCCTTGGGCTGCCTTGACCGTCTCTTCCAAGTCTCTCCGGGTAGACTTTTCGGCCCGCTCGACCCACGCGGAGTTATTCTCGTCATTGCCGGGTTCCAGCCGAGACACAATCAGATTGAGCTTGGTCCAGCGGATGCGGTCCAGAATGTCATGCGGCAGATCACATGCGATGATGGCCCGATAGTTCTGCATCCACTTCCGACCTGTCGAGCGCGCGATGCCTTGCTCGCCCATCCACTCGTCAAACGACACCTTGCCAGCATCAGGCCATGACTTGCCGGC
>JADFQT010000011.1 GCA_022561675.1 Chloroflexota bacterium | reverse complement strand
AACGATCTTGCCGAACCCGGGAGCGGGCATGTGTACCGCGGCGACCAGCGTTCCTTCCCGCTCCAACCGCTCCATCAGCGAGCGGCGGGTGATTCGGGTCTGTTCCGGGTCCATGTCGGCTCTCGACACCCAGTCGGTCTCGTGGGCCTGCACCGGATTGTGCAGTACGTCGCCCAGGATTAACGCCTTTTCCCCCTGAGAAGAAATGACGATGCTCATGTGGCCGGGGGTGTGACCAGGCGTTGGCAAGGTGGTCAGCTGGCCGGTCAAGGCCTGTTCCCCTTCCATCAGCTCCAGGAGACCCAATTCATCCAGGGGCCAGAGGCACTCGGCCGCGTTGGGGAATAGATGGCTGACTTCGGGTTGGTGACATACCTCCCAATCCGTCTTGCTCATCCAGTATTTGGCCTTGGGAAAGGTGGGCCGGCGCTGCCCCCCGGATTGTTCATCGGGGGCAATTAGGTTCCAGCCCACGTGGTCCCGGTGGGCATGGGTCATGACCACCATGTCGATATCCTCGGGTTTCACCCCGTGGGCTTCCATATCTCGCATCAGCTCGCCCCAGGGGATTTCCGGCGAGTCCGCGGGTTTAGGACCCAGACCGGTGTCCACCAGGATGGTTTTGCCTTCGGAGCGGACCAGAAAGCAGGCCAGGTTGAACCGAACCTGGCGTTCGGGAGTCAGGTAGTTTTGATACGGCTGCCAGTTTTCCTCTGGAATGTCCGGGAAGAAGTTGCACAGGTCGAATGCCAGGGAACCGTCGGAAAGGGAAATAATTTCGACATCGCCAACTGTAACGCGATTCTCAGCCATGTTCTGCTCCTTTCAGGTTCCTCATTAACCTGGGATATATGGTCACTGGCAGGCTTGCCGGACCGCCCGGGAGATGGACTCCAGGCGGGGATTGTTGGTCTTGTTGGCACGGAAACCATTGGTGATGAAGGCCATTGCCAGCCCCGACTCCGGGTCGGCCCAGCCGATGGACGTGCCCGCCCCACCGTGCCCGAAGGTGCGGGCTCCCTGGCCATCGGAGGCTCCCATTCGCTGGTCGGCCAGTACCAAGCCCAGAGAGCGCCGCATATGCTGGCCCAAAGAGTGGTCCAGTCCCTCCACCTGCAAGCGGGTTACCTCTCTCAAGGTTTGGGGCGCCAGGATCGAGCTTCCATCCAGAGTTCCACCGCCGCCCATCATCGCGTAGAAGCGGGCCAGGTCGCGGGCCGTGGCGATGCCCCCTCCGGCAGGCTGCACCGCTTGATGCACCTCGGGACGGTTGTAGGGTGGGACCATCCCCGGGCGGTCGCAGTCCTCCATGGCGTACAGCGTGGCCACCCGCTCCTCGTGCTCCTCGGGCAGGCCCACGTAGGTGTCGGTCATACCCAGGGGGCCGGTTATCTCCTCTCGGAGAAAGCGGTCGAAAGTTCGGCCGTCAATGCAGTGGACCAGCTCGCCAATCACCCAGCCGTAGTTGCGGGGATGATAGGCCATCACCTGGCCGGGGGCATACTCCGGGGTAATGTTCTCCATGGCCTCCACCACCGCGTCCCAATCCCGCCACTTGCTCCAGTGTAGCTCGCTGGGGGATTCGGGAAAGCCCCCCTGGTGGCTGAGCACGTGGCGAATTGTGATCCCATCCTTCCCGTTTTTGGCGAAGCCGGGCCAATGCTTGGCCACCGGGTCGTCCCAGGCCAGCTGGTCGCGCTGCCAAAGGATATGCAGGCAGGCGGCGGTCATCGCCTTGGTGGAGGAGAAGAGGACAAACATGGTATCCGGCATGACCGGCTGACCAGACTCCTGGCTGGCCACTCCGCCCTGAAGGTCCAGAACCAGCTTGCCGTGGCGATAAACGGCCAGTGCAGCGCCGGGATGGAGCCCCTCCTCTATTTGTTGCTGGAAGAGCGCCCTAACCTTTTCCAGAGACTGGGCATCCATTTGCACGCTGTCGGCGGCTACCACCATTAATCAGCTCCTTCTGAACCTACTGAGTTGGCTATTGCCGGTTGGATCAAGTTTCCTGATAATAAGGCTTCGGCCTCGAAACTACCACCATCCTATACTAACGCCAAGATGAAGCGCGCCGGGATTGGTATGGCGGTCCCTGTTGAGCCCAACTTGGCTTTGCTAAAAGCCTAAGGGTGTTATTCACAGTAGAAATTAAACCCGGAGTAATTAAATAATGAAAATCTACTATTTCAGCGAGTTTCCCTACCACGAGTATCCGGACGAAGAGGGGGAGAAGTATCCCTCGTTGCGGCTTACCTTTCCCAATACCTACTTCGACCCGGGTAAAGGTACCGAGCTGTTCAAGCGCTACTTCGACGAGTGCATGTACGTGGACGAGTTGGGCTTCGACGGCATCATGGTCAACGAGCACCACAACACGCCCTCGTGCATGAACGCCTCCTGTAACTTGACCGCGGCGGTATTGGCCCGCACCACCCAGCAGGCCAAGATCCTGCTTTTGGGCAACATCCTGCCGATTCACGATAATCCGGTGCGTCTGGCCGAAGAGATCGCCATGATCGACGTCATCTCCGGCGGTCGGGTCATCTCAGGAATGGTTCGCGGCACCGGGGTGGAGACCCTGGCCACCAACGGCAATCCGATGGACAACCGGGCGCGCTTTGAGGAGTGTCACGATCTGGTGATCAAGACCTGGACCACCCCCGGTCCCTTTCGCTGGGAGGGAGAGCACTACAATTTCCGAGTGGTCAATCCCTGGATGGTCCCGGTGCAAAAGCCCCATCCGCCGGTTTGGGTGCCGGGCACCGCCAGTCCGGAGACGGCCCAGTGGGCCGCCCGCCACGGTTACACCTATGTGGCCTTCTTAACCCCCCTTGACGTGACCGAGGACCTGTTCCAGATTTACCGGACCGCTGCCACCGAGGCTGGACGCCAGACCGTCGCCGACAATTTTGGCTACCTGATTTGCTGCTATGTGGCGGAAACTCAGGAGAAGGCCGACGAGCAGGCGCGGCACTTCATCTGGCGGATGGGCACGACCACCAGAGGCCCCCGGGAGTACATGAACCCGGTGGGCTACCGAACCCAAGCCGGCGAGCAGGTGGCCGCCCGCCGGGCCATCCGCCCCTTGATTCAGCAGAGCTTTGAGGAGCTGAAGGAGAACTACCACATAGTCTGCGGCACGCCCGAGACG
Organism: Chloroflexota bacterium; assembly: GCA_022561675.1. GTDB lineage: Bacteria > Chloroflexota > Dehalococcoidia > Lucifugimonadales > UBA3495 > JADFQT01. The sequence goes on along the minus strand of JADFQT010000011.1, from coordinate 14,805 downwards.
GTGCTGGAGACGCTGGAGTATTTGCACAACCGGCTGGGCATGGACCACATGATCTTCTATGGACAGGAGTCGCGCATGTCCCACGACGCGACCATGAGCAACATCGGACTCTTCGGCAAGGAGGTCCTGCCAACAGTTCAGAAGTGGTAGGGGGCAGGAAGGGGTTTGCCCCCACGGACCGGCATCCCCTATACTGCCCTTAGTGGGGGCAAAGGCATGATTACCAATATTACCCTGGAAAACTTCAAGTGCTTCCGAAAGGTGGAGGTTAATCCGCGCCGGATAACTGTCTTTATAGGCGCTAACGGCACCGGCAAGTCCAGCGTGCTTCAGGCAATGGCCTTACTGAAGCAGTCTATAGGAAGTAATGTATTAATTGCACAAGGCAACTTGGTGGACTTGACTAACCCCCAGAGCATAGTCACCAGGCAACGGGCCGGTTCATCAACGACACAAATCAGTTTCGGTGGTTTAGAGAACCAACCGGAACTACCAGGAATTAATTTTGATGAAGAAGTCCAATTTATTTTTGTTGCCAAGTTCTTGGTGAGTGGTACGGTAAATCTAACGTTCGGCGAAATCAGGTTCAGTCTTGAAGACCAACCCTTCCTTATCGAAGCATTAGAATCAACTGATTACTTCACAGTAGGCATTGATTTTGGAGGCTATGGACCAACCTTTAATCGCACAAAGGAGATTGCGCGGCTAGTCCAGTACGCGGGGTGGAGTGGGGAGTCACATCCCACAACAGCGAGAGGAATCGTAGCAGTGGTAGATTCCCCTAATTCCGTGCTAAGGAAACTGAGATTTGTGCACTCCGCTAGAGGATTAGTTCGATCGGCATATCGGCTGGAAGATGCCCGTGTAGATGATATTTCGCTCACTCATGGTCTAAGTCAACAAGAGCAGCAGATCGCAACGAACCTCGGATACTCTCGTCAGATGGAGGGAGAACTTTCTAACTTGTTGAAAAAAGTGACAGGTGTAGGCCTTAGAGCTGATACTGTCCCCGCTCAATCAGTTGAGGTTAAATCTCTTACCTCACAAGGGGCTGTAAACATAGTGTCTGAAGGGTTTGGCACCAATGCCCTTATCCCTCTCTTTCTGCAATTAATCAGTGCCGAGGAGGGTTCAACGGTAATGATTGAAGAACCGGAGATACACTTGCATCCCAAGGCACAAGCAGAGTTGGCGTCGGTATTGGTGGAAGAGGCCCAGGCTGAAGATAAACAAATCATCATGACTACCCATAGCGAGCATATATTGGGACGTCTGCTGACGCTGGTGGCCGAAAAAAAGCTGGCCGCCGATGAGCTTGCTATATACGCCTTCGAAAAAGATGAAAAGGGCGAGTGCACGGCCAGCCAGATAGAAGTCCTGGATGATGGGAGAGTACGGGGAGGCATCAAAGATTTTTTTGAGCCCCATTTGGAAGAGTTGAACCGTTACATTCAAGCCCAATTTTCCGGACTACAACCCGCAGAATGACACAGCGATTCATCCTGGACGAAAATGTAGTCATTCTGGCGCTAAAACAGGAAAATGCTCAGGGTGAACCGGACCCAATATGCCGGGACTTGTTCACTCAGATCATCGACATCTGCCACACCATTGTTGTAGACCCTAATCTATGGAACAAGTATCAACAACAGTTAAGCTCGCGAAGCCGAGGAGTTGGTCAGGAGATATTCCAGGTCCTGCCGTTGTTAGCTACTGCCGCCAGGTTCATACCCGGAAAGGTAGAGTTCAGGGCCAACGCCGAACCATTCCCGGAAGAAAGCAATATTCCCCAAGGTAGCCAGGATGACGTGGAGGCTGTACGACTAGCGGTAGAGACTGGGGCAACGCTGGTTACCACGGACGAAAGTCTGCGGCAGGACTTGAATGCCTGCGGCGTTCAAGAAAAATACCACCTTCGGCTACTGTCTCCTTCCGAGGCTCTGGACGAACTTTAGCCCCTCCCACCCCTCAGCGCCGCCTTGAGCCCCCGCAGCTGGGGCTTACCCTCCGCCACCAGCTGGGAGGGGAAGGGTTTGGGGTCATAGGCCGCCCGCCAGGCACCGCTGGTAAACCAATCGAGGTGGGATTTGGCCTCCGGAGCGAGGGCTGTAGCCACGGCAGAATAATCTCCCACCGTTTGCCCAGCCAGCCTTTTGCCGTTGCCACTACGCTGGAGCAGCTTTTCTGCGGCGGCATAGAGCCGGAGAAACTCCCGGCGCCCCGGACCGGGCAGCGGAGTGTAAGGCAAACACCACCCCAATCTATCAGCACGATTTGGCCCCACCCACCTGAACCGCCGCCAGCCCAGCGCAACAAAGATAATCAACGAGCCGACGGATAGAATCCCCGCCAGAGCCTGGCTGTCCACCCCCTGGCTCAGCAAGTCGGCAATCTTGGAAGGCGTGGCCTTGACCGCCTGGTAAGCCTCTTCACCGAACCCGCCGCCAAAAAGATAACCAACTCCGGCATCTGTGTTGAACAGCAGCGTGATATCGGGACGAGGCGCGCTGTCCACGGGCACCCAACCCTGTTCCGCGAAGTACACCTCGGCCCAGGCATGGGCGTCACTCTCCCGAACCATGTAAGCGCCGGACAGAGGGTCGCGAATTCCGGGCAGATATCCCAGCGCCAGGCGGGAGGGCAGGCCCGAGGCTCGAGCCAGCATCACGGTAGCGGTGGTGTAGTCCATGGCGGTACCGGGGTGGTTTTCAAAAAGGAATTCCTCCAGGGTCGCTGCGGATATCAGACGGCCGGGCTCTTGGGGGTCGAAGGTTTGCTGACGGTCCAGGTAAACGAGGATACGCTCTACCTCGGCGAAATCCGTTTCCGCATCTTCGGTGATGCGCCGGGCCAACTCTCGCAGCCGGGCAGATTCGGGAGGTAGGACCAAATAGCGCCAGCTGGTATTTCCGGCTCGACTTTCCCGTAAACCATCCGGCGTATGCAGCGGATGGGCCGAAAGCACCCGATAGGAATCCCCGGCCCGGACACCAATTCCTTCCCCGGTGTCCTGCAATGCCCCTTCCTCTGCGATAACCCGGACGCCTCGATATCCGGTGAAAACCGCCCCCGGCCGGTCCTTCTGAATGAAAAAGGTCTGCCCATACCGCAATCGGTTATCCAGACCGAAACTTTCCCGGTTGTACCAGAGCTGGGAACTGCCGCTGGAGAGCGTCAAGTTGTGGGTCTGACTGGATTCTCTCCAGTACCGACCGTCGTAGGCGTCCATGGTGCTGCCCCGCCAGTAGCTGGCGACCTTGCTCCTAACGAAAAACACCACGTCGCCAGGTTCATCCTGTCCGTAGGGGTTGCCCTGGTATCCGCCGGACGAGCTGGGTTGACTCAGTATCCGGTTCAGATTCTGGGGATTACCGGTCAAACCTGGGAAGTCCAGGGTGTAACCCGAGCCGCTCCGGTCAGTCGCCTGAGCAATTCCCCCCGGCAGGGGCTGTTCCAGGTCCGATCCCAACGGAATGCTGGCGGGATTAACCAGGGGCATTGTGGCATTAGAGTCCAGCGAGTTGCTGGAGAAGGGCAAAATTGCTACATCGGGCAGTCCCAGGCTGGTTTGCCCCCGGGGCATCACCCAGAATGCCAGGCTGGCCAGCAAAAAAACGGCACAGGCGGCGCTGATCCAGAAAATCAAGACGCTGGGCTGGCCGCGTCTCCAATGCACCTGGGCGGAGCGGACCCCGTCCTCCAAGAAACTGACCGCCAGGAAGGCCAGCAGCAGCACCATGAAGCCGATGATGAAGATAGTGAAGCCGGCGTCGAAGGCCTGTTGGCTGGCAAAAAACAGCACTATACCGCTGAGGACGATGCCGGTGTACAAGCCACCCCGGGTCCGCATATCAAAGCTGGAAATGGCCTGCACCAGCACCAGGAACTGTCCCAAAGGCACCCAATTGCCGCTGAGGGCCTCCAGCATCTGCCCGCGCATCAGGAAGGACAGGGTTATGATCAACCCGGCGATACCGAGAGCCACAACCCGAGAGGGCCGGCGGCGGCGCCACCAGCTGATGCCGTGTCCCAGCGTAGCCAGGCCAGCTCCTCCCAGAGTAAACCAGGGACTTCCGCCGGCCCAGAGCAGTCCCAGGGCGGCCAGCCAGACAAAAACCACGCCAATAGCGCGCAGACGAAGGGAATCTTCAATACGGGGTGAGAAAACCCCGCGAAATGCCCGGAATATCCCGGTCAACGGCTTCACTATACCTCTCCGGCCGGGATTTCCCGGGTCTCAGGGATTTTAAGGAGTGTCAAGCCAGGCCGTCCTACTGCCTCAATTTCCTTGTGGTGCGGTAGGGTTGGCGCATGATGATAGCTTATTTAGGCTACCCTTTGCCGAAGAGGAGCCGGGGCTTCCAGGCCCTCTAGTTGCTTCAAGGTCTGAGGCAGCTGCCCCGGACGGACGCGGATGACTTGACCTCCGGCGCAGGCGAGTTCATCCAGCAAATCGTCGGATGAATCCGGCTCGCCAAACCCTTCCAGCGCTACCACAACCAGCCGATTCAAATTCAGTCCGGCCAAGCTCATGGCTCGCGCGCTCTGCCGTTCCCCGGTGGAAAAGACCGCCAAGGCGCTGCTTCCGGCGGGGAGTCTGCCCAGCGACTGGGGTAGGTTGGGTCCTTGCCCGGGTTCCACTAACGCCAGGGATCTGAGCAGCGGCTGCCAATTATCTCCGACTGGGGGTCCGGCGCCCGCCAGTCCGGCGCCCAGAGTGCCTCCCCAAACCTGGACTGGCACTCGATGAAGCCGCGCGTAGTTGGCGACGCTGGCAACCAGCTTAATGCTATATTCCAGGCTGGATTCACGGCCTTCTCCCCAGCTCTGGGTGGCATCGAATAACAGATGAAGGGTATGGTCTTGGGGATCTTCAAATTCTCTTACCATTAGGCGGCCCGTTCTGGCTGTGTTGCGCCAGTGGATGTGGCGCCGGGGGTCGCCGGGAATATAGGGGCGAGAACCGGCGGTCTCCAGGCCCAGGCGCGACTTTTGGGCCTGGACGCTTTCTCCGGCCAGCCCATCGACCAGGTACAAGCGATTCAGGGGATAAATTCGCGGGTATACCAACACCTGCTGGGCCTGGTCCAACCGGACTCGGCGGCGGAATAATCCAAAGGGAGCGGAGGCATCAGCCACGACCGGCTCCAGAGAATGCGTTCCCCTCTGGTAGGCGGCCACGGTGACCGGCAACGCGAGCTCGCTGGAAGCTGCCAGCTTGCTGACGAAGAAGCGAAATTGGCGGTCCTCAGGAGCGGCCAGGGTGCACCCGTAGGACAGGCTGAGGAAGAATTTAGGCCAGAACCCCCGGTTTCGCAGAGAAAGGTTTATCTGTACCGTCTCTCCCTCGGCGGGTCCATCGGTGAGTCCGTGAAAACCTTCCGCCGGTCCTTCCCCCGGTGCTTCCCCCGGTCCTTCCCAAGATAATTTTCGCCGCGCCTCCAGGAATGGTACGCCCAACCAGGGCAAAAAGGCCGACAGAAGTATAATTCCCCACAGCAGGGCATCGACCAGATAAAGCCAGCCGACCTGGGTGAGCCTGGCCAGGAAAAACACCAGGATGGCCGCTATCAGGAACCCCACACCCTTGGCTGTGATCATAGCCTTAGAATCCTACTATCGGATGATGAGTCGGCCGACCCGGGCAGGGCCACCAAAGCGGCCGGCAGACGCTACACCAGCAGACATTACAGAGGAATCGGTACTGCATCTATCAATTCCGTGATGGCCGTCCGTCCGGCGCCAGCACCATGGTCCGGTCCGGCCAGCACTCGATGTCCCCATACGTGGGGCGCCAACTTTTGCACATCTTCCGGCACTACGAAGCTGCGGCCGGCAAAAGCCGACCAGGCCTGGCAGGCCCGCATCAGAGCCGTAGAGGCACGGGGGCTGACCCCGACCGTCAGGGCGTCGCTATTTCGAGACGCGGCGGCCAGATTCACAATGTACTGCTGCACCGGAAGGGCGACTTCAACGCTCAGCACCGTGTCCTGCATCTCTGCAACCTCTTCGGTGGAAAGCACCGGCGTCAGCCTTTCGGTGCCCACTCCCTGCTCGGCGCGACGTAAAATCTCCATCTCTTGCTCCGGGGCGGGCAACCCCAGGGTCATGGATACCATGAACCGGTCCAGCTGCGAATTGGGTAGGGGAAATGTGCCGTAACTCTCTATGAGGTTCTGAGTCGCGATGACGGCAAAGGGCCTAGGTAAGGGTCGAACCACGCCGTCGGCACTGACCTGCCCTTCCCCCATCGATTCCAGCAGCGCCGACTGGGTACGGGGTCCAGCGCGGTTCAACTCGTCGGCCAGGACGACGTTGGCGAAGATCGGGCCCGGCACGAACTCGAAAGTCTGCCGGTGCATGTCAAAGACGGAAGTGCCGGTGATGTCGCTGGGAAGCAGGTCGGGAGTGAACTGAATGCGGGAGAATCTGGCGTCAATGGAAGCGGCAATGGCCTTGGCGAGCATGGTCTTGCCCACCCCGGGCAGGTCCTCCAGCAGCAGGTGCCCCTGGGCGAATAACCCCAGCAGGGCCAGGCGCAAGTTGTCAGGACTGGTCACCACCACCCCGGCTACGTTGCTTACCAGGGTATCGAACCGCTGCCGAAAGGCATCAAGCCGGATGGCCTGCACCTCGCGTCTAGCCGATTCCGTAAGCCGGCCGTTTTCCCGTCCTCTTTCATTGGCAGATGAAATATTTAACCTGGCGGCACCTGCATCAAGCTCTTGGTCATCGCTATCGTGAGGAGGTCCGCTGGCTGCTTTCGTTGCATTCAGTTCCGGGGTGGAGGAGCCTGGTCGGGGAAGTTTCAAGACCTTGTACCATCCCTGGATCGGCCCTCAAACCCCCGTCATCCTTAAGCTATGGCAGCTCTGGGGTTGGACCGGGTTAGTTAACCCGGTTTAATCAACACAGAATGTCACTCATTCTAGCTGTGCAAATAGAGATTGGTCAGAGTGATAGCTTAGAACCTGCCGGGGGGTTTCACCTTGTTTGAGGCCTGGGCGGTCTGCGGCTAAAACCAATTATGTATATTGGAGGCGTTCATAACCCCTGGTTCGACAAGCTTTCAAGTAACTGATCCAGTTACTGTCCTAGGTCCGGTCCGCAATCGGGTACATAGCGGTGCTCACCATTAACGGGGGATATTTTCAGCCCTCGCCCCTCGCCTTGAGAGCCTGTCTAATTTGCAGATACGAGGTTTGCAAAAGAATTGGTATGAGGCAGACATGGGCAGCCGGCCATCCCGCCGGGACTGCCTCCCAAATTAATGCCCAGATCAAGTGCGAAGGGGTAGGCATGGCGGTCCATGTAGATCCCACCCTGGCTTTGCTATAGGCTGGTCATGCTTTGGGTTATAATGGGCCATAGCTGGCACCCAGATGACGATTCCTATGACCGCGAGGGAAGCATGAGTGTAGCCATTGGATACGTTCCCGGAGCTTTTGGACAGGGTGGCGACGACCCAGAATTCCTCCGGAAGCTGGTGGCTGTAGGGGACAAATATGGGTACGATTCCATTTGGCTCAGCGACCGCATAGTTAGCGACCGGTTTAGTCTGGAACCAATGATTGCTCTCGCCATGGTGGCCGCCTACTCGGATCGGCTCAAGTTCGGAACCAGCGTCCTGGCGCTGCCCCTGCGCAATCCGGTGGTGCTAGCCAAGCAGGTGGCTACCCTGGATTATCTTTCCCAGGGTCGTTTCTTTCCCGCCGTGGGCTTGGGACAGGAAGAGCCTGAGGAGTATGAGGCCTGCGGCGTGACCAAGGAGGATCGGGCCCAGAGGACCGACGAAGCGATTGTTCTGATGCGCCGCCTTTGGGAGGAGGATAGCGTCACCCACGAAGGCAGGTTCTTCAGTTGTCACGATGTCAGCATAACCCCCAAACCCTTCCTCAAACCCTCCCCGCCGGTATGGATCGGAGGTCGTAGCCTTGCCGCGGCTCGTCGGGTGGGTCGGGTCGGCGACGGCTGGCTGGTGTCCAGCGCCACGCCGGAGGAGGTGAGGAAAGGAAGGGAAGTGTTATTCGAAACCGCTGAGAAGTACGAGCGGGAGATAGAGGACGACCACGTGGGGGTTCTGATGGGTTTTTACGTGACTCCGGATAGAGACCGGGGGGTAACCAAGACCCATCAATTCGTGACTCGCCACCGACCGGATGTTCCCTTCACCGAATACAGCGCCGTAGGAACGAAAGACCAGGTAGGGGAATTGATCCAGGATTACGTAGACGCCGGAGCCTATAAGTTTGTGGTGCGCCCTCTTTGCGCCGGGGAGGAATCCATGGAGCAGTTGGAAATCATGGGACAGGAGATACTGCCCCAATTCCACCGGTAGGCCTGACCGCTGCGGTCAGCAGGCATTGGCACCCTAGGCCGCCACCGGGAGGCGGGGAACGCCAAGCCGGCCTGGCGATTCTTTTATTGGCAATGGCTGCACCGCGGGAACAGGATTCCCAGAGCGGTCAATCAGCTCCCTCAAGTAGCCACATTGCAAACAAGTCTGGAACGCGCCGTAGTGGTCCTGTTCCAAGCACAGGTCGCCGTGGCACTTGGGGCACGATTTTAACCAATACATTTCTACTCTCCCCTGCTTCGATTTCTGATAGCGACCCTCGTCCAAACGGGGCCACTCTTCTCTCGCCGTTAATGGTTCCCGGTTAATCGGCCCCGGGAAATACGCCTTGATAGATCAACACAACCAGGTCCCTCTCCGTTAGGCCATAGGACCTGCCCGCATTCCAAACTTCCTGAACCAACGCCGTTTTCACATCTCCAAGAGGAGTAAGGCTCTCATCCTTTTCCACAATCACCCGTTTGGCGTATTCCCGCAGGAATACCATGTTGTCCCTCATGGCCTGCTTGGGGTCGGTTTGGACCAGGGTAGGCATGTCGACTCCCTTTCTTGGGCGGATTTGGTGTTACTATCACCAAAACTTAAGGTAATGGGGCAAGGTGAAGGGTCGAGTGGGTTTCCCGTCGTGGCACGGAAACTTTTCGGTGAATCTTAGGTACGGATTGTGATGGACAAATTCCGTTTGTCCTGCCCGGTACTTCCGCCCCGGTAACTTGCGGCAGGCCGGACTCCCCGGTTTCAACGTACGTCTTTGTAGGGGAGACTTAAAACTTTCCGTGGCCAACTAGGGCTGCTAAACTTCCAAATGTGGCTCGCTAGACGGGCCCACGCTTGGGGACCCGCCTGCGGTCCGGGCATTACCAGCAAATATCTCCGGTAAATATCCCCGGCTAGTATCCCCGGAGAACAGCCCTACTTGGCAGGGAACGCTGGGCATACCGGAACTGCAACCGGTCTTCGCCGGATTCTTCCTCCGGCCTTCCAATATCCCCAGTATCGGGCTTTCTGGCTGGGCATGCTGGCGCCGGTCAGCGGCTTCCGGATGATGCAATTCGGTCAAGTAGTTCTGATCCACGACCTCAAAGGATCTCCCCTGCTCTTGGGTTTGCTGGGACCGGCCGCCGGGATATCGGCCATTACCCTGAATCCCCTGGGCGGGGTGTACGCGGACCGCTGGGACATGCGGCGACTGATCGTCATCACCTAGGCGATCATCGCCGGGTTGCTCCTGTTGCTGGCAACGCTGACTTTGGTGAAGATGGTGGAGGCATGGCATTCCCTGACCATCGCGTTCCTGGTGGGGGTGGTGGAAGCCTTCGACCGGGCGGCGCGGCGCGCCCTCTTCCCCCACCTGGTAACCCGGCCCGCCCTGGTCAGCGCCGTTGCCCTTAACTCGGCCATCTGGTCGGGAACCAGAGTGGTTGCGCCGGCAGCGACTGGGCTGATCATCGCTCGCTTCAACCCGGCGGCGGCATTTTACCTGGCAGCATTGGGATTTGCGGTGATGGCTGTTGCCGTCTATGGGTTGGACTCTCCACCCCGGAACCCGGTTGCGCGGGCCAGCCCTATCAAGGATATGCTGGAGAGGCTCAGCTTCATACGGAGAAGCTCGGTCTTCACCTTTCTGGTAGCCATGACCTTTGATCACCGCTCCCTACGCGGTGGCCGTGGGTGGTCTGCCGGCCGCCGTCTTCGTGTCGGGCTCAGCCGCAATAAGCTGGCAGATGCGGAACCTGGGAACCCTGCTCCGCCAAGCTGAAACGGGTGTCGACAGACCGGCTGCCGAGCCAGGCGCATCGCCATCAATCCCCGGGAGCTGGGACCCCCACCTTGGCGATCGGGCTCCATCAAAACTCCAGAAAGCAGATCTCCAGAAATGAGAGGCTTGCCCGTTCCCAATGGGTGGGGAGGCATGGGAAGGGCGGCGGGATGATGAGGTATGGAGAGGTTCCTAACCTGCCTACAAGATACCGATCCCTCGGTTCTGTTTGAGGTCGAGGCCTTTCTTTAAATGGGCGTGCAGGAATCCTCTAATTCCCCCTTGGCTAGCGGGGGTGACATAACGTTGCCAACCTCTTCTTCGTAGGCTGACAAGGGTATGTATGGTAGCTGAAATCCCAGACTGCCACGTCATTTTCCGTGGCATTTCTGGGGAGACCTTTGGCTCGGCTCGGGAAAAACTCCGCGACCGGAAAGATTAGATTCCTTGCCTACACTACCTTCTGGCTCGGAAGGACATCCTTCTTCACGTGAGGGTGTTTTGGCGAGCGGGTAGATTTTTCTACCCCTGTCAGCCCTTCGTAAGGGGAGGAGCTGTTCCCACAGCCAGCTAGGAGATGGGCTCCAGCCACCACGGTTGGAGGGCCGGCAAAATGTCGTTAGTGCTGTCCAACTTGACCCAATATTGCCCGCCGGACCACATGGTGACAGTTCCGGTGTCGCCCACGTGCGTAATGCTGCGGTCGTTTATCTTGACCTTGTCCCCTTTCTTGAATTCTTGCTCGGCCACGATATTCCTCCTATTTATCTTCTAGCGACACTTCAAAACATGGAATATTATACCTACACCAGCTTCAGGATTTCAACATCTTGATTAGATTGACCGGATCCCCAACTGTCCATGGGAGAATCCTAACGGCTAACCTCAGCGACCCTGCTAATGCGGCTCCCTCAATTCTGAGGGAGCGAGATTGGTTGCGGTGATTTCGGTAGTGAATAGCGGAGGCTGAAGGAGGGGTTGTTAGCTTTGGCTAACGGAGCAGGGTCCCTTTCTCCTGCAGGAAGCTTTCGGTACAACGGAGCAGCCGTGTCCCAGGAATGTGCACGCAAAAAGCCTCTGCCCAGCTGGCGCGAAATAGTATTGCTCCTTTAAATGAAGCCTCATAAATCCTGGTCCCGTCGGGGTCGGCATCGGTAAATACTGCGTCAATCAATAGGGTTTGGCTCAAGTCCGCGTTTAGCAGCCGGACTCCGGCGAGGTTGGCGTTTGCCAGGTCTGCTTGCCTTAGATCGGCCTCTTCCAAGTTGGCCCGGTTCAGGTTGGCATTGGTCAAGTCTGCTTTTTCCATAATGGCCTCAACCAACTTTGCTCCGCTAAGGTCGGCGCTGTGGAGGGAAACCCCTCGTAGGACAGCTTTGGTCAGGTCAGCGCCGGACAACTGAGCGTCCATCATTTCGGCGCCTGTCAGGTCGTGGCCGACCAGGTTGACCCCGGTTAAGTCGGCTCCGCTCAGGTCTGCGAAGCCGAGGTCTGTGTCCACCAGAATGGCGCCGGTCAGGTTGGGCTGCCGCAGGTCCGCATTCCTCAAGTTGGCTCTGGAAAGGTCGGCGTTTTCAAGGTTTACGCCGAACATCTTGATGCCGCTTACGCTGATACCCGAGAGGTCCAGCCCGCTTAGGTCCATGCCCTCCATACTAAAGCCTCGGTGCGCCCTGGCCCGTACCTGTTTCTCGGTAATTGGTTTGGGCGTGGGCTCTTGAGTCGAAGTAGGCCTGGGAGTGGGAGTGTAAGTGAGCTGGGGATGAATTTGGGCGATTTCTGGGGTGGTGGGTTGACCGCCCCTTTTGGCATCGGCGGGATAAGGCGAATCGAAAGTTTTGGACTCAATAATTTGCTGGTGGGCCACGGGGACAATACTCGTTGGGCTGCCGGCAGGTTCTGGTGATGGTTGGGCACAGGCTGCCCAGGTACTCATGAACAGTCCGCAGATGAGCAGAATAGCCAGGCCAGAATGCTTGGGGGCCAGGAAGGGCATTTTTCGGCTGATCCTATCTGCCCGGTGGTAATGATTATCGGGCTGATTCACCACGATAACGGTATCAGATGAGGGGACCAGGTCTGATGCTGGCGGGTTCCGGGGCGCGGCCGTTAACGCAAGATTGCCCCTCGATACTCCATGAAGTACTCGGTACACCGCGTGAAGCTCGGGACGCAGAAGGCCTGCTCCCAGTTGGTATCACGGAATTTGGTACCCTGGATTGACGTGTCAAACAGCCGGGTGTCGGTCAGGCGCGCTCCGGTCAGGTTCGCGTCCGTCAAGTCCGCTCCCGTGAAGTCGGCCTCCTGCAGTTCACTTCCTGCCAAGTTGGCCTCTTTAAGCTGGGCGTTGGTGAGGTCCGCCTCCCATAATTTCACTTCAAAAAGCAGCGCGCCACTAAGGTTGGCGCCGCGCAGCGAAACCCCGATTAAGCTGGCATTGCTCAAATTGGCGCCGGCCAGCTGGGTGCCCTCCATAATGGCACCCAGAAAGTCATGACCCACCAGGTCGGCTCCGGTAAGGTCAGCTCCGCTGAGATTAGCGAAAGTGAGCCTGGCTCCGCTGAGAGTTGCGCCGGTCAGGTTGGCGCCGCTAAAGTCAACGTTGTGCAATCCGGCTCCGGTCAAGTTCGTATTTGAAAGATCGGCTCTTGCCATGTTGATACCGTTCAACTGAATGCCGGACAGATCCATTCCGCTCAAGTTCGCATCCGCCATGGTCAGGCCCCGGGATGCTCGACTGCGGACCTGGGCCAGGGACATCCGACTGGGAGTCGGTTTCGGCGTGGAGGTTGGTCTCAGCGTGGGAATGGGAGTAGCTGTGGGTACCAAGAGTGGCGTGGCTGTTGCCGTTGCCGCAGGCCAAGGAGTTGGCGTGGGAGTGGGAATGAGAATATAAGTAGGGGTAGGGCTGGGCGATGCTGTGGCGCTGGGAACCTCTGGGCTAGCCGTTGGAGTCGCAACGATGATGTCAGGAGGCGTTTGAGTTTGGAACGCCACCGGGGTGATGACGATTGGCTGGCCAACCGGCTGGGCCGGTACCTGGGCGCAAGCCACTCCGGCCGCGATTAGTATCAGCGCCTTGATGAGATAAGCTGCTTTAGTCACTTCCGGGCCTCTGCGATTAGCGTTGCGCCTGCGATAAGGTTGGGCTGATGTCGAGTGCGCACAACTACGATATTGCGCTGGGCAGAGGCATGCCAGGGTGTATACCCCTGGCTTTTTGGGAGGAGCCGTCGTTTATAGGCTTGGAAGTGTGGAAGAAGGAGGCGTGTCGGAACTGGGAGAGATCCCGGACGATGGGCCAATCCAGCGGTCCAACCCCCAGACCGGGATGAGAGACGGTCCGGACCGCTTGGTTAGCAAGACCGAAATTGAGGTGCGCCCGATGGCGGGAAAAGGCCGGAATCAGATATAATATTTGCTTCGGAGAGATGGCCGAGCGGACGAAGGCGCCGGTCTCGAAAACCGGTATACCCGTGAGGGTATCGTGGGTTCGAATCCCACTCTCTCCGCCATTTTAGATACGAAATATGAGCGAGGCGGCCATTATTGCGACCGCCTCGTTTTGTTGCCAGGGGCAAATGTGTCCAAATGTGTCCGAACTTTTTAACCCTTCCCAAATAGGCTCCGGTAAAGTCTCAGAACCGCTTGCTCCTGGGGGCCCGGTAGGACCTGGCTGTAAATGCCCATGCTGATAGCGCTGTTGGAGTGCCCAAGGCGTTTGCTGACTACCCTAGGGTTTTCACCGTTGGTCAACATCCCAGTTGGTCAACCTCAATGCAGTCGGTGCCATCTAAGCCCCAGGCAGATTCCCCCGGTAGTGGCTACACGTCTATGCGATAAACGCGCGCGGCGGTGTCATGAAACAGGGCAGCTCGTTCGGTGGCGGAGTAGCCCTCTGAAAGCCTTTTGAAGGCATTAAAGAGCACACTATAGGAATAGGAGACTTTGTCCGGCGGGAAATTGCTCTCAAACATGCACCGGTCCGGACCGAACTGTTCAATGCAGTAGTTCATATAAAGAGCCAGGGCCTCGGCCAGCTCCTCCGATCCGATGGGCTGGTTCCTCGTATGCCAATCAAAGCCGTACCTCGGCTGCCCCAGGCCGCCTAACTTCATGTAGACGTTGGGACATTCGGCGACGGCGGCGACGCCCTGCCTCCAGATCGCCAATACCTCCTCGTCCCGATTTCCATAAGGGCCGACCCGCATCAGGCCGCCGATGTGGTTCAAGACAATTTTCAGGTCGGGCACGGCTTTGGCGAACTGCGCCATCTCGGGCAACTGGGGAAAAAATTGGGAGCCTTCCAGAGATAAGCCCCTCCGCGCCAGCGCCCGGGCTCCCGCCAGAAACTGGGGATTGGCCAGCGTCCCCGGTTCCGCCCGGTTTTCAACCTCTGGATGCGGGTCCCAGCTGACGGAGTCGCGGATGCCGCGAAACCGGTTTGGGCTGGCGGCCTGGAGTGCATCGAGCACCGGCTCGACCCGGTCGCCCAGTTTCAGATCGGCGTGACCCACGATGGCCGCCGCAGCCCGGGCCGGACCGTAGATACCGCTGGCGCTGGCCGCGGCCAAACCCTGGACGAATTCCACTTCCCCTACCGGCCGCAACTCCTCCGGCCCGTCAGCGCGGTACATGGACCTGGTCTCGATAAACACGGTGGACCGGATGTTGTGCCCGCTGTTGATGT
>JADFQT010000010.1 GCA_022561675.1 Chloroflexota bacterium | reverse complement strand
CGTCAATGGGAAGCGAGAATTCTACGCTGCCATCTTGGAGTGTCCGAACGTAGGCAACTTGACCGTTAGTCCCGATGAGCGGGAATTGCGGAGAGATATAGGACAAATGGATAGTCTTGTGTTTATCAGCGTTGGACAAGACCCTGAGAGCGGTCAGGGGGTGTCTGGCTGCCAGTTCCTCCCCGTAATTGTACGGTTGAAGGGCTTTGATGTCAGTGATAGCATTCTCAGGCACGTGTGCCGTCATCCGATTGAAGGTCCCGACGTTGGCGTTGGCGAACAACGGAAATGCGGTATCACGACTGGGTCTGGTACACAAGGAATAGACCATGTTATCCAAAGCCGATCTCAAGTTGTGAATGATGTCGCCTACAATAACGCTCCAGGTAGCGGGGGGCTGCCTGTGCAGTTGCGTCCGATAGATGTAGTGGGTTTGTTGCGGATTGATCTGTCTAGTCATGCGATAGGGCTTGCGATCAATGAAGTCGCCGATTTTGCGGTCGAGTTCTTTCAAATGATGGTCCGCCCGCTTGAGCCTGAGCTTGGTGCTTTGAAGGTGTTCGCTCATGAGTTATCCTCTAAACATGGGCGGCAAGAAGGTTCCTACGCAGGAAACTCCCAAAGGCTACGCAATTCCGATTCCTAAAGCATTTTCATCTGGAAGCCGCTGTCCTCGGCCTGGCCCTTGCCGTTGAGGTGCACGGCTGGATACCCCAGTTGGCGCAGGTGAGCCGCCAGCTCGGGGAAGCCGTTGACGGTATAAACCTGTTTCGGCTTCACCTGCTGCACGTATCCCACCAGCTCGTTAAAATCGGCGTGGTCGCTGTAGGGCAGGCTGGCGTCGGCGCGGCGGCTCCACTGGGGCCCGCCCGCGGTGGCCCAACCGGTCAGGTCCATGAAGCGCTTTCCCCGAATACCCGATAAGCTCTTGCTACTCCGCGGTCCCGGCGGGCAGATCAGAATCTGACCCTCCGGCCAATCGCCATCGAATCTACGGAACTCGCCGGGGAAATCCACGCCGGACTCCCGGTAGGTGCAGGCGATCTGATAGACGCTGTCCTCCACCAGCACCTCGAATCCCTGGTCCAGGAACTGGTACAGCAGCTCCTGGGCTTTGCCCAGCCGCCAGCCCCGGACCACCGGCCTTTCACCCCGGGACAGCCACTCCCGCAGAGTTTCGCAGGCCGTGGCAAGCACCTGCTCTTCCGGCGGGAAACTGTACTCCGGACGCCCGTAGGTCGATTCCATGATCAGCACATCGCAGGGGACCGGTTCGAGGGGTTCGTTGATGGGGTTGCTGCGGACTTTGAAGTCGCCGGTGTATAGAACCCGCTCGCCACTGACTTTGGATTGAAGCAAGGCCTGGGCCGACCCCAAGCAGTGACCGGCCGGGTGTAGGGTCAAGGTGTATTTTTCTGTTTCCAGGGGCTCGTGGTACTCCAGGGTGACCGGGTCGGTGCGACTCAGATAATCAGAGAGCAGCAGACGGGTGTTGGGGGTGAGTATCGGCCTTCGGTGTCGTGCGGTGTGGTCGGAATGGCCGTGGGATATCAGGCTCGTTTCCTGTTTTCGCCGGGAGTCCATCCAGAAATCCAACTCCGGCAGGTAGACTCCTCGGCTGAAGATCACTTCCAAAGTTGTTACCCCTCACCGCATCCCGAATGCCGGCCAGTATATCATGCCCGCTGCCAGGCCCGGGGCCGGCCAAGGGATGTCTTGGCCCCAGGACAGCGCCGGGGGAGCTGCGGCGGAGAGTGTCGTCAGCAGACGTATAGTAGGTTATAATCTCACCGGCGCTCCGCTCCGGGGCGGCACCGGGAACAACCGGGAGGAATTTTAGCCAGGAATTTTAGGAGGTGGTGATATGCCCGGACAAGTTGGTGATCAGGCACCCGATTTCACCCTCCCTTCGGTAAGCGAAGGAGATATTAGTTTAAGCAAATACCGGGGTGAGAAGCATGTAATACTATCCTTCCACGTGTTCGACTTTACCGCTGGTTGAACCACGCAGGCGACTTCGTTCCGGCAGTTTAACAGCCAGTTCGAAGAGAAGAATGCCCAGGTTCTGGGTATAAGCTGCGACCAGATTAACGCCCATCGCGCCTGGACCACGGCCCTGGGCGGGCTACCCTACCCTGAGCTGTCGGACTGGCACCCCAAAGGCAAAGTCAGTCAGGCCTACGACGTTTGGAATGAAGAGCGCGGCGCCAGCCAGCGCGCGGTGCTGGTGGTGGATAAGCAGGGGGTAATCCGTTACCGGGAAACCTATACTCCTGGGGTACTGCCCGATCCGCAGGAAATCCTGGCGGTGCTGGCAGGCTTGGAATAGAGGGGTGGATTAGGATTTCTTAAAAGAGGAACCGCCGGCTTTGAAATGGGCCGGCGGTTTGGTTTGTCATCTCACGCATTGATAGAGCCTGGAGTGCAACGGTTAAAGCCTCAGGCTCCGATCTTTTCGACTTTGTAACGCACCGTTCCCTTGGGAACTGTAACCTCAATCTCTTCGCCCACGCTCCGTTCTAATAGGGCCTGCCCTACCGGCGACTGGGTGGAAATTTTGCCAGAGGCGACATCTGCCTCCCGCTTGTCTACCAGGGTGTACAAAATCTTCCGGCCTGAGCCCAAATCCTTGAGAGTGACTTTGGTTCCCATAGCCACCTTCTGTTGATTCTTTCGAGGCTTTGCGGAGAGGATTTCGGCGCTGGCCAGGCTGGTTTCCAGCTCGCGGATTCGGCCTTCGATTAGGGCCTGTCGCTCCTTGGCGGCATCGAGAGGGGCGTTCTCCCGAAAGTCTTTATCGGCCATCGCGCGCTTGATATCTTCCAAAACCCCGACTCGTTCTCCCTTCAGGGACTCCACCTGCTCTTGCAGACGCTCAAAACCCTCCTTGCTGAGTTGAGTAGCGGAGGCGGCAGCCGAGCCGGTTGCGCGCCCGGAGGTGGTGCGCCGGCTCCGCGGAACCCGGAGGTGGGCCGCCAACCCGGTTTCTACCCATCCCTCATCTTTTAGGAATCCCAGGAACCCCTTTACTGGACTCAGCTTCTGAGTAGATTCACTCCCTCCCAATCCCACGTGGTGAGCATAATCGGCTACCTCGGCGGGAGTAAGCTCACTAACCCGGCGTTCCCGTCCGAACCAAGCGATGAACCGGCCGATTTCCTGGTGGCCTTCCATGCCCTTTTTCCCGTTCTTCTTGACAGCGA
Source organism: Chloroflexota bacterium (assembly GCA_022561675.1). Lineage (GTDB taxonomy): Bacteria > Chloroflexota > Dehalococcoidia > Lucifugimonadales > UBA3495 > JADFQT01. The sequence goes on along the minus strand of JADFQT010000010.1, from coordinate 14,844 downwards.
CGAACTGACTCAGGGCCTCGGCAAATGATGGGTGAGAGGGCTTTTCCAACTTGGAACCTCCTTAGTGTAGGGGTAGAGCGGGTCAGCCGGAGCCGATGTCCAAGGGTCGGATGGTCGCAGCCGGACATCTGGCGGTGGATTCCTTCGGTGGACTAACTACCTGCCCTTTGCGGCATGATGCAGAAAGTAGGGCGGTATGGATTCTGGAGCCGCCCAACACCCGAGGTCTGAAAGGTCGGGGTTTGGGGCCGCGATTGGTCCAAACCTCCTACTTCAAGGGGTCAGAGGTACAGTGTTTGGAAAGCGGAAAGGGCTTCTTCTAGGATACCATTTTGCGGCTATTCTGGCAATGGAAAAACTATAAAACTTGGGAGACCGCCGGCCTTGGCGGACTAAACCCGGCCGGTTGGTTGCGCACAGCTATGTCCAGCGGCATCCCTTCACGCTTTCGCTTGGGGCCAACTACATACTGGCCTCTGGGAACTCGCTAGATTGTAGTATACTACCGCCCAATGGCGGGCCCCCAATGCGGAACCCGTTGAGCCTCCTTTGGCCGGAGGTTTTTTTGGGACTCTCGGTCGCGGTCATTGTTTCCGCATCCACTGGAAGTCCGATAACCTGAGATGGGAGTAGAGGCATGAAAGCGGTACAGATCACTGAATTTGGCGGCCCCGAGGTCATGAAATACCAGGATCTACCAGACCCAACGCCCGGAGAGGGTGAGGCCTTGCTGGAGATTCAGGCGGTGGGGGTAAACTTCACCGACACCTACGGCCGCTCTGGAGTCAACCCGCCCAGTTTGCCCTGGGTGGTTGGAGTGGAAGGCGCTGGAGTGGTTCGGAGCGTTGGCTCTGGAGTTACCGAGGTTAAAGAGGGCGATTCCGTAGTGTACTGCAGTATTCCCGGGTCCTACGCGGAGCAGGCAGTGGTGCCCGCTTCCAGGGTGATCAAATTGCCTGATGGGCTGGACGCCAAGGCCGGTGCGGCGGTGATGCTCCAGGGCATGACTGCCCACTATCTCTGTCATTCCACCTACCCGGTTCAGCGGGGGGACAAAGTCTTGATTCACGCCGGCGCCGGAGGCGTAGGGTTGCTGTTGATCCAAATGGTTAAGCGGCTGGGCGGCTACGTCTTTTCCACCGTTTCCACTGAGGCCAAGGCCGAGCTGGCCAAGGGGGCCGGCGCTGACCAGGTAATTCTGTACACCCAGCAGGACTTCGCCGAGGAGATCAGCCAAGCCACCGAAGGGGCTGGAGTTCAGGTGGTGTACGACGCCGTGGGCCAGACGACCTTTGATAAAAGCGTAAGCTCTTTGGCGCGGCGTGGTTATCTGGTGCTGTACGGACAGGCCAGCGGTCCCGTTCCACCGGTCGACCCGCGGGTTCTGGGCAACGGCTCCAAGTACCTGACCCGCCCGGGACTGGGCGATTACACCGTGACTCGGCAGGAGTTGGAACAGCGGGCCGGGGATGTGCTGGGATGGGTAAAGTCCGGAGAGTTGAAATTGCGGGTTGAACACGTGATGGCCCTTTCCGAGGCTGCGGAAGCCCACCGGCAGCTGGAATCCCGGGCCACCACCGGCAAGGTAGTGCTGATTCCTTAAAGGGGTGTGTGAGAAACCATCGTCCATGGTTCGACAGGCGCACCACGAACGAAATGGGGCCCGTTTGCCCTGAGCTTGTCGAAGGGCCGATTGCCACCTTCTTGAACATTCTTACACACCGTCTCAGAAACTCTGCTCGCCGGTAACTGTTGGATAATTGTTGACCTATTTAGTCAACAATCTGTATAATTAGCTCAGGCTTTCAAGGCAGGAGGTTTCATGCCGCAAACCGTTACCCAGGAAGAAGTTTTTGAGGCTTTGAAAACGGTCTATGACCCGGAAATTCCGGTTAATGTGGTGGATCTGGGTCTGATTTACGATGTTCAGGTCAACGACGACAACAACGTGTACGTACAGCTCACTCTCACCTTCCCCGGCTGCGGAATGGGCCCGCATATCGCCCAACAGGCCGAATGGGCAATCCAGGACGTGGAAGGGGTTGAAGACGTGGAGATAGAGCTGGTGTTCGACCCCCCCTGGTCGCCGGATCTGATCAGCGAAGAGGCCCGGTCCCAGTTGGGCATTTAGCCCGGAGATTTAGCTTAGTCCGGCCGAATGAATAGCCGGGGATGATTCGGCCCGCCGCCTCGGCGGCTGGGCATGCCAGCGGAGGAGTAATGCCTACGCCCCAGGAGAATGCCAGGCTGGAGCAGATCAAGCGCACCTGGCAGCAAAAGCGGGACATAACTGAACGCCTTTCTACCATCAAGGCCAAAGTAGGCGTTTATAGTGGCAAGGGAGGCGTTGGCAAGACCACCGTGGCGGTCAATCTGGCGACCACCCTGGCCCAAGCCGGCAAGAAGGTGGGACTCTTGGACGTGGACATCGACTGTCCCAACGTAACCAAAGTTCTGGGAATCTCCGAAAAGCCGGATTACGTGGATGGCCAAATAGAGCCAGCCGAAAAGTGGGGCGTAAAAGTCGTGTCCATGGCCTTCTTCCAGGCCAACGAAGACGAGGCCATAATCTGGCGCGGCCCCATGGTCCACAATGCCATTAACCAGTTTTTGCAGGCTACTGACTGGGGAGAGTTGGATTATCTAATTGTCGACCTCCCGCCGGGAACCTCCGACTCCCCATTAACCGTAATGCAAACCATCCCCATGGATGGCTTCGTGGTGGTGAGCACGCCGCAGGAGCTGGCCAACATGGATGCCAAGCGCTGCATCAACATGATTCGAAAGCTCAACCTTAATATCTTGGGCGTGGTGGAAAACTATACCGGCGAAGTGTTTGGTGAAGGCGGCGGCAAGAAGATGGCGGAAGAGGTGGATACTCCCTTCTTGGGAACCCTGGCTCTCCGCTCGGTATACCGGGACAATTCCAAGCCCACGGTCCTGCTGGATCAGGACGTAAGTCGGGAATACGCGCATCTGGTCAAAGGCCTGGAGAAGAGTCTGGAAGAGCTGGGTAGAGAGCCCCGGTAAGACCCTCGGACGTAAATCCATCCGGGATAATAAATCGGCCGGGGATAGCTAATCTGGCGCGGTAAGTTGGGCTTCAGAGGGTTCGCTCTCCGAGGCCCTTCGTCTTGAAGCCCGGTTGGTGGGGCCGCGGTGGCGGGAAGTGGAGATTTTCATCAGCAGCTCCACCTCCCGGTCCATGGCTTCCTGGGAATAGCTGCTCAACTCTCCCATCTTACGAAATCTTTTATAACGGCGCTTGAGCAACCTGTTTTGAGACAGCTTGGAAAGTTCCGCCAGGTTTTTCACCAGAGCGATCTGAATGGCGGTCGCCGCCTCCCTGGGGTTGTCCTGGGCTCCCCCCTCCGGCTCCGGTACCACGGCGTTGATTATTCCCAACTCCTGGCAGTCCTTGGCCGTGAGCATCATCGCCTCGGCCGCCTCCCGATCTATCAGTTGTTCATCGGGATAGAGACTGCTGAGTGTCCGGTTCATCGAGATTGGGGAATATATCGCGTACTGCTGCATTAGGGTGCGGTCGGACATGCCCAGGGCCAGGGCTCCCTCGCTGCCGCCCTCGCCAATGATGACGGTAACCACCGGCGTGGGCACGTTGACCATTAGTGAGAGGGTGTTGGCGATGGCGTTGCCGATGCCCTGCTCTTCGGCTTCCAGCCCAGGGTCTGCTCCCTGGGTGTCGATGAGGGTTATCAGGGGCAGCTTGAAACGAGCCGCCAAGTTTATCACTCGCTGGGCCTTGCGCAGTCCATCTGGGTACACGTGGTACCTTTCGCCGTCCTGCGGCGGGCGGCGCTGCTGGCCGATAATCGCCACCGGCTCACCGGAGAGATAACCCACTCCTCCCACCACCGAGCGGTCATCGCTGTTCAGCCGGTCGCCGTGGAGCTCCACGAAGGGCTCAAGCATGGACCGCATGTAGACCATGGCGGAGGGGCGCTCGGCGTGGCGGGCTATCGTCATGGCCTCCCACGCCTCCGGGTCAGGGGCAGCCTCCAGCTTGGTCTTGAGCAACTCTTTATAGCTGCCTTTGCTGAGCGTTCGCCCGGTCAGGATTTTTAGCAGGACGGCCAGGCGGGGTTGCAGTCCCTCCCGGTCGATAACATTGTCCAGCAAGCCGTGAGCCAGGTGCGCTTCCGACGTGTGGGCGTCCAGGGGCAGGGGCTGCTTGGAGAGCGCCTGTAGGGTACGGAGGGGCGACAGCCCTATTAAGGAACCCGGTTCCGCGATAATCACGTCAGCCAGGTTTGCGAAGCTGGCGTAAGCCTGTCCGGTAGAAGGGTTGGCCAGGACTACAATGAAGGGGAGGCCCTTGTCCCGGAGTCGGTTGGCGGCGGTTACCGTTTTCGCCATCTGCATTAGGGACAGAACGCCCTCTTGGACCCGAAGCCCTCCCCCGGTTACCAGGGCTACCAGGGGAAAATCCCGGCGGGCGGCGTCCTCCAGGGCCAGGGCGACTTTTTCTCCGACTACGCTTCCCATGCTGCCGCCCATGAAGCCGAAGTCGAGAACGACCATCATTACTTCTATGCCGTCGATCTTGCACCGGCCGGTTACCGCCGCTTCGGTCAGTCCGGTGCGGCTCTGGCTCTTGGCAAGGAGCTTTCGGTAGGGACCCCGGCTGGAAAAGGTAAGGGGAGAAACGGAGCTCAAGAACTTGTGGGTTTCCTTAAAGCTGCGGCTGTCGGCCAGCAACTCGATCCGCTGGCGCGCGGACAGAGTGTAGTGAAAACGGCAGAAGGGGCATACCCGATAGGTTAGGTAGGCCTCCGACTGGCTGATCGGCTCCTCACAGAGCAGGCACTTGTCATGGATCGCCGACAGGTAAACTTGGCTCAGGTCGCCATTGCGACTAAACAAGTGGACCAGCAGGTTAGCCAGGTCTCTCAAGGGTAACTCCTCGTTTGCGCTTAGGCCCCCGGGGTGAGATCAGGAAAGGGGCCAAGACTAAGAAGAGGATTCATTAATATTAATGATACAGGCCGGCCGGCAAAAATGAAACGGGGAGATGGGTCATTGACAGAGTATCTCCCTTCGCCTATGCTTTCGCCAATTCTTGGCGGGCCCATACTTTCGGACCGCGTGCTTTGCGGGCCGATAGCTGGCCCAAAGAGATTTACGGGGCCGTCATCGCCTGAGACAACCCGGGCCGGCATCCCTACCCGAATTCGCACCAAAGGAGTGGGCGTGAGCAATGTCGACCGGATCCTGGAAGGCGCCGTGGACATCCACGTACACTTTGCTCCTGATCCTCGGGTAGAGCGACGGGGCGACGCCCTGGCCGTGGCCAGTCAAGCCAGGGATATGGGGATGAGAGGCCTGGTCCTGAAGAGTCATGAATATCCTACCCAGCCGGTGGCCTATACGGTAAATCAGGTAATTCCTGAAATCACCCTGATTGGTGGAGTGGCCCTGGATGTCCAGGTAGGAGGATTGAATCCGGATGCGGTGGAGTGCACCGCCAACCTGGGCGGCCGGGTGGTGTGGATGCCTACCTACTCTGCCCAGGCGGACCGCCAACATAAAGGATTGAGCGGCGGGATTTGCCTGCTGGATGAGCGCGGCAAGCTCTTGCCGGAGGTCCAGGAAATCCTGGGTCTGGTAAAGTCCCACGACATGGTTCTGGCCACCGGGCATGTTTCAACCAAGGAGTGCATGGTTCTGGTGGAGGAAGCGCGTAACCGGGGCATTCACCGGGTGGTGGTGACCCACGGCACTACCTCAGCCTTCTGGACCGGCATGACGGCGGCTGATATGAAGGCCATGGCGGAGATGGGGGCCTATGTGGAGCATTGCCTGCACGTGATGATGCCAACTACTTATCGGCTATCGCCCCAAGATTTGGTGGAGACCATCAGGATTATTGGACCGGAGAACTGCATCGTGAGCAGCGACTTCGGCCAAGACTTTCATCCCATGCCCGCGGAGGGCTTGCGGATGGGCATAGCCACGTTGTTGCGGGCCGGGCTGGATGAGGTGGAAGTAGGGATGCTGGTGAAGGACAATCCTTCCCGGCTGTTAGGCCTGTAATCGCCGGAATCCTGGGTCGTCGGCCAACCCCCACCCTTCTCCGGGTTCCGAGCCCCTTATTTTAGCTCCTTTAATGAAGCTCCCAATTGAAGCTCACTGAGGACTACCAGATAGCATCTATAGCCTCGGTCTGCCACAGCGCCGGGTCTCCCGTGATCACTGGAGCTTTATGAGCCAGGGCTTCTGCCGCAATCAGCCGGTCGTGCATCCTCAGACCGGGATCCACCGCCTCCATCCCGATCAACTGCTCTGGCCCCAGCGGAGAGAGGATGAATTCGGCACTCTGATTGATGTTCTCAATGAGAGTAGCGGCAGGGATGGGATGCCCCACCGTTCGCGTCAGAGTGAGAATTTCGGCCAGGACGATGGCCGGTACCAGAATATGGGCCTGTCCGGCAGCGGCCAACCGGAAAACGGCGTCGGCTGCCGCGCTGAGGCGGCTGGCGTCACTCAAATACCAGAACAACGCGTTGGTGTCCGTAACATAGACCGGTAGCTTGCCGTTATTCATTGGACCCTGACCCCCAAATGTTAGTGGCTTCAACCAGGTCTTTCTCCCCGGTGTTGGCCAGATGGGACATGGTATTTCGCAAGCTTATTCGCTCGACCGGCGGTGTAGGTGTCGGTGAGGAGTGCTGTCCCAAACCCACCAATTTCCCACAAGGTTTGCCGTGACGGGTGATAATTATTTCTGAACCCGAGTCTTCTTCTATCAACTTGAGAAGCTTGCTGGCATGGGCCTTCAGATCTCTAACAGAAATTGTAGTCTCATTAGTAGTCACAAGCATAATTCTCCCTAGGGTGACTTTAGGCTTTTAGACTACAATAAAAGTGCTAATCTGTCAACATTGTTCACTAAAGTGACTAAATAGTTCACCATGGTGACTACAAACCAGCTAGCTCAGTTGAAACGTAACGGCGTACACTTGGTCGTGGTCTCCTGCCTTGGCCCTTACCCGAGCCCATTCCGCAATTCGGTGACCCACCACCCAGACTATCCCGCGGCCTGTAACCAAAAGGGGCACCCGATCACGCCAGCTTTCCGGTATCCGATCGTCGGTGAAGAAATCTTGTAGCTTTTTCTGGTGAGTCATACCCAGAGGCTGGAATCGATCTCCGGGCTGGCGAGAACGGATCTGGAGCCCCGGGCCCAAGGCCTGCGGGTCAAAAGCACGCGGGCCAAGATATGCTGCCAAGGGCGGCGCTTGAGCAATTTGCTCAGCACCGGGTGTAGTCACAATTTGTATTGATATCTCCCAGCCCTCCAGCCGGGTTACCGCGACTTCTCCCGTGGATTGAGGCAGGGACACCGGATATTCCCCCGTCAGCGGTGGATAAGGGCAATCCAAGGCCGGATTTTTAGTCAGGCGCAAAAAATCGTACGTGACGTGGAGCCGCCATCCGCCGGGCAATTGCAGGGTTTGTCCCGAGCTCCGGCGGCCCGCCGCATCAGCCATAGCCCTCAGATGGCTTTCCCGTAGCCGTCGAGCGTCTCCCGCAACCAGGATGTATGCCCGCCGCAGCACCATCCTCCGCAGCGCCGGATGGAGTTTGGATAGGGCCAGCCGGTGGAGGCTAACGGAGCCAGCGTCCCCTTCTTCTGCCTCACCTTCTTCAGGGTCGATTAGGACCTGTGGCCAGATGGCGTCAGTTTCGGTTTCCAGGAAGTCCAGCTCCAGGGACGCGGTGTGAGCCAATCTGACCAGCGATTCTCGAATCCGGGGATTATATTCCTCGGCCAAAAGAGGCAGAAGGCTTTGCCTCACCCGGTTTCGTGTGAACCGGGGCAGGGCGTTGCCGGTATCCACCCGGAAGCTCCGCCCCAGTGAGTTACAGTAGGCCACCGTCTCTGCCTTGGTTGCTTCCAGCAAGGGACGGAGAAGCTGGAGCTGAGGTAGGTTCACCGGCCAGGGCCAGGGGGCCAGCTCGGTCATCCCCCGCAGTCCGTGCATCCCGGCACCTCTTAGTATATGGAGCAGAACGGTTTCCGCCAGGTCATCGGCGGTGTGAGCCACCGCTACCGCGGTTGCACCAATGCTGGTGGCCACCTTTGCCAGGAAGGCATACCGTAGCTCCCTGGCTCCCTGCTCGAAGGAGCTTATGCCCCGCTCCCGCTGGTAGGCTAGTGGGTCCTGTTTCTCTACGGTGACCGGCAAGTCCAACTCCAAAGCCAAGTTGGTCACAAACTCGGCGTCGGCGTCGGCCTCCTCGCCGCGAAAGTCGTGGTTCAGGTGCGCTACATGGAGTTTCAGGTCCCATGCCTTCCGGAGGCGATAGAGGCAATAAAGCAAGGCGGTGGAATCCGGCCCGCCGGAAACTCCCACGACCAGGGGTGAGGCGCCCTCCCCGAAAAACCCGCACCGGCTCAGCGAGGCGCTGGCCAGGCGTTCTACCCGGGCGGTTAGGTTATCGTTCATCAGGGTCCGCTAGCGCCAGACGTTGCCCAAAGGGAAGGGGCAGGCGGGACTGAACCAGCAGCAGGGAGGAGGCGAAGGTCACGGGCCTGGTGAAGATTCCGGGCCTAAGAGGGTGTTTGAGCATCAGCCGTTCAGGGTTAGACAAGCTCATCACGAAGGTCGCAGGCCGATAATCCTGGGTCTGTCGAGGAATGATTATCGCCCCTTTGAGACCTTTAGCACTCCCGCCAAGGGGCTTGAACATCGCACAGCCTGTCGGCGGGCAGTTGCCCGCAGGTGGGATGGTGCCTATCGGCGGGCTGTTGCCCGCGGGTGGGATGGTGCCTATCGGCGGGCTGTTGCCCGCGGGTGGGATGGTGCCTATCGGCGGGCTGTTGCCCGCGGGTGGGATGGTGCCTGTCGGCGGGCTGTTGGAGGATGATAGTTCAACCGGAACCGCTGGGTTGATTCTCCGGTGATAGGTGGCTGATGGAGTTGTAGCCTTTAAGTCGCCTGCGAAACCCGGTGGTTTCTCGGGTGGTCTCTCCGGTCGTTTCTATGGTGCATACGGAGCCTAAATCGAGATACGTTCCGTGAAAATGAGACCAGGGAATCCCCAGCAGTTTGGAGATGACGCACCGAATGGCGAAGTTGTGGGATACGATCAGGACCGCTTCGTCATCCAAATGGGCCTCTTCCACCTCCAGAAAAGACTGCCAGACCCGCTCCTGGAGCTGGGCCAGTGATTCGCCCCCCGGCATCACGGTGGCCCCCGGGTTCTCCCGCCAGCTGCGATAAACTTGAGACCACTCCTCCTGCATTTGCCGGCCGGTGGCTCCTTCCAACTCCCCCAAATTCAGCTCCATGAGACGAGGGTCAACCGTAACGGGCAGTTCCACTCTACGAGACACCTCTTCGGCGACCTGCATGGTTCGGCGCAAAGGGCTGGAGTACAGGGCTGCCGGACGCCAGGCTAAAGCAGCCCTAGCCGCGTCCCGGGCCTGGGCCAACCCCCGCTGATTAAGGGCCACGTCTACTTGCCCCTGGAATTTACCCAGCTTGTTCCATTGGGTCTCGCCGTGTCTAACTAGAAAGATTTTCATGGGCTGGGTTCACGCTGGCGGGTCTGAATCTTGGCTAAGTTGCCCCGCCGATTGGGATAGGCCCGGGCGGGCCAATTATCTGCGTTTGGGGAGCCGGGCAGGACGTGCCCCAGGACGTGCCCCAAGACGTGCCCGATGATAGCATAAACCCGGAGTGCGGAATAGTTTCGAGAAAGTTGACTGGGCCATCGGCGCTGTCTACACTGCCCTTACCCCTCTCCTGTTTTATATTGCTCTTTTTATATTGCTCCTCAGGCGAGAGAAATTAATCTCTACCCCAACTCGAATCTCCGGGAGGGTGCCAGCGCGGTGGGCTTGAAGATATTGGGGATAGAAACCTCTTGCGATGAAACCGCCATTGGTGTGGTGGAGGACGGGGTGCAGCTGCGTTCCAACATCATCGCTTCCCAGGTGGCCCTTCACTCCCAGCACGGCGGCGTGGTCCCAGAGGTCGCTTCCCGGCAACATATACGAGACATGGTGCCCGCTCTAGAAGCCTCTCTGTCGGAGAGCGGGCTGGGTTTGGAGGACCTGGACCTGATTTCCGTAACCTACGGACCGGGGCTGGCCGGCTCCCTGATTACCGGGCTGAACACCGCCAAAGCCCTGGCCTTTTCGGTGGGCATTCCGTTGGTCGGCGTAAACCACTTGGAAGGCCACATATACGCCTCCTGGCTGGTCCCGGGCCGGCCCAGCCCGGCGGAAGATCCGGGCTTTCCGCTGGCCTGTCTGGTAGCGTCGGGCGGGCATACCGACCTGATCTTGATGGAAGGGCATGGCGTCTACAAGCTGGTGGGGCGGACGCGGGATGATGCAGCCGGTGAAGCCTTCGATAAAGCGGCCCGCATTCTCGGATTGGGGTTCCCCGGCGGCCCGGAGATTCAACGAGTGTCGGAAGCCGCCTTGGGCGAGGGGGTGCCCGCGCTGCCCAGGGCCTGGATGGGGGACTCCCTGGACTTCAGCTTCAGCGGCGTGAAGACCGCGCTTTTGCACCTGGCCCAGGAGCGGGACGTTTACCCGCAGGAGAGCAGCCGACTGGAGCCGCTGGAGTTTCGCCGTTTGGTGGCGGAGATGGCGGCTTCCTTTCAGTCATCCGTGGTCGACGTCATCGTGGTCAAGTTACTGAAGATGGCCAAGCAGTACGGAGCCAAAGCGTTGCTCCTGGGAGGCGGCGTTACCGCTAATGCCATGTTACGACGGGAGATTAACGCTCGCTCTCCCCTGCCGGTGATAATGCCTCCTCCGATATTGTGCACCGACAATGGGGCGATGATCGCGTGCTGCGCCTACTATCAGTATCAGCGGGGAGAGGAATTCGGGATGGATTTAGACATAGATCCCTCTTTGCCCTTGGGATGACCATCCCCGAATGGTGCAGGTGGCTGTCCTTGGATCACTGGGGTTAAAGGGGTTGCTCCGGCCCGTGGCCTTGTTGATGGTTTCGGGAAACCAAGGCCGTCCGGGAAACGAAGGCGGCCCGGATAACCTGGTGAACCTCCGCCGTCGGCTTGTCACCGGTATAGGGGAAGCTGAAGGCCCAGTTGCCTCCCTGAAAGGTCACCTGACCCAGCTCCTTGGCGAAGTAATGACGCCCAATCAGCCAGCCACCCCAAATTAACGCGGCCAGGATGACTAGCGCCCAAACGTCCAGGTTAATTATCGGTATGTTGGGTCCTTCCAGCCGGTCGGCCAGCCAGTAACCGCTAACCAGGTAGATCAAGGCTCCTGCTACTAATAACATCAATCCCTGAAGCAAGGAACCGGAGCTGCGGGATTCCGGCCTTACCACCACTCCGTTCAGCTCCTCCACAGGCACCAGGACCGTTTCGTCACCCTTCTGACCCTGGGAAAAGGAGATGATCCGTTGGTTGGTGGTTACCAGCAACCGGCCGGTGGCGCTGGGCTCTGGGGAAATGCCATCGGTCGGAGTAAACGAGTGATTCACCCACTCCTGCGGCAACAGCGGAACGCCGCGAATTCGGGTAAGATAGCTGGGTGCACCGGTCTGCTCTGGTAACAATTCACTCCTCCGCCGGATATACTAGCCGGATATACTAGCATAGAACTTTTCTAGGTCGCATATCGGTTGGCCTGCGACAAGAAAGGAATTCTTGGACTGAGGGGGCGTTGGCTCGTCCTTACGCCAGCCAGCCGATTAACCCTCGACGTCCCACCTGATAAGGAAAAGGAGAAGAATATGACCTTGCCAAATCCCGGATCCTGGCAAGCCATCTTGGAGAAGGAAGCCCCGCAGCTGTTTGAAGATGTATCTGCTGTCCGCGACCACGTTATGGCGGATGGCGCCCTTTCCCTAAAGGTCAAAGTCTTGATGACCATGCTGTGCGATGCTCTGTTGGCCCATCCGGAAGGGGTAGCCAACATCGCCAACCGGGCCAGGGCCGCCGGCGCGACTGAGGAAGAAATCGCCGAGACGGTGGGGGTTGCTTTCGTGATGGGTGGTACTCCGGCTCTGGTGACCGGAGCCAACGCTTTTAATCGCTAACCCCTTTCGGCGCTAACCCGACACGACGGCACGCCAGATGCCTAAACTAACGCCAAAGTGAACCCCCCAGGGTTGAGTGGGACCTGCCATGCCGGTCCCACCTTGGCCTTGTTATAGCAGAAAAGATAAACAGCCGCTAGGATCAAAAAATGCCATGGATTGAAGAGATTCCATCGGGCGAGGAAGACTTGCCTGCCATCTTTCAGGCGATTTCCCTCAGCCCCGGGGCGCTGGAGCAGGTAAAGCATTTGAATGAGACTCTGGCATTTGGCAGCTCCGCCCTGAGCCGGGTTCAGGAGGAAGCCATCGCTACCGTGGTCGCCGCTGCCAACCGATGCCGGTATGGAGCCCTGACCCACGGAGGGTTCTTACGGCTCCACTCCGGCGACGAGCAGCTGGCCAGCGCTTTGCTGGCGGACTACACCCAGTCGGAGTTGGCTGGAGACGACCAGGCAATGTTGGAGTTTGCGGTAAAGCTAACCCTGGAGCCGGCGGCGGTGGACCGGGATGATGTGGAGGGTTTAAGGGATGCCGGATTTGTTGACGAGGAGATTCTTTCCATCGTTCTGATAACCGGGCTGGTCAACTTTATGAACCGGCTGGCCCAGGGATTGGGTGTGGATGTGCCTCAGGCCTACCTGGGGGGTGTAATGCAGTGGCTGGGGAGTCCGGCTAGGGACCAAGCCTGGCTGCTTAGCCCTCCCTAGCAGAGTGGTCGTGAGAAAAACTCCTCCGGGCAGGTTGGGAGGGGTTAAGTCCCCCTCTAACACTCCCTTGCTAAGGGGGAAAACCGGATTTCTGCCACACCTTCTTTTAACAGACTCTTCAAAGGTTGGCGGAATTTTATAGCGGGTTGAGCGTAGAAGATGAAAATGCCCCGTTATTGGATGGGAATGGGTCCGGGTTCACGTTGACACTCTGGGTTGAGTGTGATAATTTTCAAGGGTAAAGGCTATGATGGAGACGAGTAGGTAAGCTCAGGCGCTCAGAGAGCCTGGTAAGGTGAGAGCAGGCACGCCAAACTTGCTGAAAATCCCTCCGGAGCCGCCAGCTGAACCCCCGAACTTTGTTCGGGGCTAGTAAGCCAGGCCGGGGTCGTCGCTCGTTAGTCACGACGGGGCATGTTGGTGTCCTGCTAGAGAGATCCGAGTTTTCGGATAAATAGGGTGGTACCGCGGGAATGAAAAAGTCCCGTCCCTATGTGGACGGGACTTTTGTTGTTGTATTCCCTTCCCAACAGCTTCTCAGCAGGCCAGGACTTAAAAATTTAGGAGGTCGCTGTGAAACTGAAGGGCGGGCAAATCATCTGTGAAAGCTTGCTGCGGGAGGGCGTGGACGTCCTCTTCGGCTACCCCGGTGGAGCCATTTTGCCCCTGTATGATGCGCTATGGGGGTATCCCCAGTTGCGCCACGTTTTGGTGCGTCATGAGGAAGCGGCGGCCCACGCTGCCGACGGATACGCCCGAGTCACCGGCAGACCAGGGGTGTGCCTGGCCACCTCCGGCCCCGGCGCCACCAACCTGGTTACGGGCATAATGGGAGCCAAGGCCGACTCGGTGCCAATGGTCGCCATCACCGGCCAAGTAGCCCGCCCGGTGATCGGCTCCGAAGCCTTCCAGGAATGCGACATCTGCTCCATTGCCGCCGCCTGCACCAAGATGACCTATCTAGTCATGTCGGCCCAGGACCTGGCCCCCACCATCCGCGAGGCCTTCCGCGTCGCTCAGGAAGGGCGTCCCGGTCCGGTGCTGATCGATGTTCCCCGGGACGTGCAGCTTGAGGAGGCCGAGTTCGAATATCCGTCTCTTCCCGAGAGAACTCTTCCGCCGGTGTCCGAAGAGACCCTGGAACAGGTGCAGCAGGCGGCTCGCCTGATCAACCAGGCGGAACGACCGGTGATCATCGGCGGCCACGGCATATTGGCATCCGGAGCGACTCATGAGATCAAGGCTCTGGCCGAAACCACCGGGATACCGGTGATCAACACCTTATTGGGTCTCAGCGGATTTCCCAGAAATCATCCCCTGAGCCTGGGTATGCTGGGGATGCACGGCATGTACTGGTCCAACATGGTGGTCGACCAGGCCGACCTGGTGGTGGGACTGGGAATGCGTTTTGACGACCGGGTGACGGGCAAAGCTTCAACCTTCGCTCCTCACGCCCGGATTATCCACCTGGACATTGAGCCGACCCAGGTAGGCCGGAACGTCCCGGTGGAGGTTCCCCTAATAGGCGACGCCAAGGCAATTCTTCAGGCCCTGCTTCCCCTGGTCAAGCACTGCCCGCGCCGGGAATGGATGGACCACATTGAAGATCTCAAACAGAATCATCCCTCTTTGGCCATACCTCCCTCGGAAAAACTGCAGCCGCAACAGGTGCTGAAAGAGCTGAATGAGCTGGTGCAGGAGGACACCGAATCGGTGGTGGTAACCGGCGTGGGGCAGCACCAGATGTGGGCCGCCCAATTCCTTTTCTTCAATGGCTGCAACACCTTTGTATCATCCGGCGGGCTGGGAGTTATGGGCTTCGAGCTGCCGGCGGCGGTGGGCGCCCAGATGGGCCGCCCCAACTCCCCGGTTTGGACTGTCGCCGGCGATGGCGGCTTCCAGATGACATCCCAAGAGCTGGCCACCATGGTGCAAGAAAAGTTGCCGGTGAAGATCGTCCTGATCAACAACGGCTATCTGGGGATGGTCAGGCAATGGCAGGAGATGTTCTTCGATAACCATATTAAAGAGGTGCCCATATCCGGCCCCGATTATGTCGCGCTCTCCAAGGCCTACGGCAT
>JADFQT010000192.1 GCA_022561675.1 Chloroflexota bacterium | reverse complement strand
CAAAATCCTTCGTCACACCGGCGTAAGCCGGTGTCCAGGAGAGTACATTTTGCACTGTTCCCTAGATTCCGGCGTTCGCCGGAATGACGGTGTTGGCAGCGCTGACCAATCCGGTGTCGATGTAGATCCCACTTTGGCCTTGGTTTAGGTGCCCCTAGGCGCTATACCCCAAGAACCACCAATGTCATTCCGAAGGAGCTAAACGATTGAGGAATGTAGACAAATATCATCCCTACTGGAGCAACTCACTGCTCCCGTTTCAAGTTCATTTCGCCGAGCTTCTGATCCAGCTCGACGATGCATTTTTCATTAAAATTTCGAATGCTCAGCAGCTCCTCATCGGACAGCACCCGCACCTGGCTGACTCTGGTAATGTGGCCCCGCGCCAGGGCGTTCAGCGTGCGCGGCGACAGACCTAGTCTAGCCAGCGGGGTGCTATAAATTTCCACTACGGGACCTCGCTGCGCGAAAAACTCGGATTATATAGGTTCGACAGGTGGCCCAGTGGTGACCCAGACTCGTTTTGGAGCTTACACCCTACCCCAAGAATCTGGTGAAAACCTGGTTGGCGATGAGGTAGGTGGGTTTGGTCAGTCGCAGCCTGGGGCCGGACCACTCCAGCAAGCCCAGCTCCTGACATTCATCGATTTCCGCTCGGTACCTCTCGCCCAGGTCGGTGCCTGCCTGAGACGAGGCCTGGGCCAGGTCCATACCGTCCAGCAGCCGCAATCCAAGAAACATGGTTTCCGCCGCCGCCAGATCCGGGTCGATGTACTCATATCCCCCTACCGGACAGATATCCCCCAATGCCTGCTGGTCCAAGCTGGTTATCGGCTGGGGTTCGGTCGACTCCCAGGCCTCAACTTGGGAGATGTAGAGCCGGGGGGAGCTGGTGTCCCAAAACCGGTGGCGGCTCAGGCAGGAATGGGCACCGGGTCCCACCCCCAGGTAGGGCCGGTTCTCCCAGTAGGAAAGGTTATGCCGGCAGGACAGGCCGGGTCGGGACCAGTTGGAAATCTCGTAATGCTGGTAACCGGCCTGGGCGTAACCCGGATGATCCTCACCCGGTTCCTCCAGCAACTCTTCCGCCAGGTGATACATGTCTGCCGCCAGGTCGACATCGGGCTGGGGCAGCTTCCCCTGCTCCACCCACTTGTGCAGGGGTGTGCCCTCCTCCAGACCCAGACAATAGAGAGATATGTGAGCCGGGTTCAGGGACAACAGCTGCACCACGGTATCTCGCCACTGGGCCAGGGTCTGCTGGGGCAAACCGTACATCAGGTCCAGGTTGATGTTACTGAAACCGGCCCGCTGAGCCCTGGCAAAGGCGTCGATGGCCTGCCGGGCGTCGTGCCGTCGTCCGAGCATGGAAAGCAGCCCATTATCCAGGCTCTGCACGCCAATGCTGAGCCGATTAACCCCCTGCTCCAGCAGGCTGCCGCAGGTCTCCTGATCCAGGTCGTCGGGGTTGGCTTCTGCGGTTACCTCCGCATCGGCTTCAAGCTGAAATGACGACTGCACCGCGTCCAGAATCCTCTTTATCGAGCCGGCAGGCAGGTAGGACGGTGTGCCGCCGCCCAAAAATATGGTGTTAACTCGCGGGTGGTCCAGCACGCGGCCCCACAGCCGGAGCTCGGTGGTAAGAGCATCCAGGAAGGTGGAGGTCAGGCTTTCAATCCCCTGGTAGGTGTTGAAGTCGCAATAGGGACACTTGGTCCGGCAGAAGGGAATGTGGATATACAGGGACATGCCCGAGAGGGGGACTGGGCAAGAGCTGGAGTCGGGTTTCCCGGAGTTGGTTTTCAAAGAAGTCAGGAGAGCAGAGGACTATTTATCGTCGACAAAGCGGGCCGAACCGTCCACCACCTTCGAAGGGTCCCGATCCTCGGGCCGGTCGGAAATAGGCTCACGACCCAGATGCTCGTCCACGACATGCTTGGGCGACAGCTTGATTAGGAAGAGTACCGCCAAGCCAGATACTATCAGGTCATCGATTCTGCCGATAATAGGCAGCCGGTCCGACACCAGATCGAAGGGACGCCCGGGCCAGATGATATAAAACAGGGCCAGGGGAATCAACGCCCGCAGGATAAGATTTACCCGCCGGTCGAAGGTTAGCTTCCAAATCAGCTTAAGATACCGTAAAACCTGGGGCAAAATCCTGGGGATTAACGTCATCAAGATGGGATATAGCAGTCGATGCATTATAAGCTCCTGCTGATAGCTGCTAATTGTATTATAACCCATGTCACATGGTCCGGGAACCGGACCGATTTTCGAGATTAATACGGAATAACCTTCCCCACCGGCGGCGGGAACGATTGTGCCAGTATGTAATTCCAGTATTAAACCCCGGGACCGGGGCCATGCTATACTGAAAAAGTTGGTCCCCGGCCCCGATTATATTCCGGTTTCGGTTATACCCCGGCGATGCCGCAGGAATTCAAACCGGTTGGGGGCGCCGACCTCTGGATAGTTGATTTTGGAGTGTTGAGATGTCCTCTGCCCCCCAGGCTCAGACCATTGGACAATTGCGGGAGAGCGGATATCAGGTTCTCCCCATAAGAGAGGAGCTGCGCAACAATCTTATCGCAAAAATTCGGGCCGAAGAGATCCTCTTTCCGGGAATTATTGGCTTTGAGGAAACCGTCATTCCCCAGTTGGAGAACGCGATTCTGGCCGGTCAGGACCTAATTCTGCTGGGAGAGCGGGGCCAGGCCAAATCCCGCTTGATTCGCGGCCTGGTCGGCCTGCTGGATGAATACGTGCCGATCGTCGCTCAGTGCGAAATTAACGACAATCCCTACTCCCCGGTCTGCCGCGCCTGCCGGGACAAAGTTGCCGACCAGGGGGACGAAACCCCCATCGAGTGGATCGCCCGGGACCGCCGGTACTCGGAAAAGCTGGCCACTCCGGATATCTCCATCGCCGACCTGATTGGGGAGATCGACCCAATCAAGGTAGCGGAGGGTCGCCATCTGTCCGATGAACTGACCATTCACTACGGGCTGGTGCCCCGTACCAATCGAGGCATCTTTTCCATTAACGAGCTGCCGGACCTGGCAGAGCGGATTCAGGTAGGACTGTTCAACCTGATGGAGGAGCGGGACGTGCAGATCAAGGGCTACCGTCTCAGCCTGCCTCTGGACGTCTATGTGGTGGCCACGGCCAACCCGGAGGACTACACCAATCGGGGCCGGATCGTCACTCCGCTAAAGGACCGATACGGGGCCCAGATACATACTCATTACCCCAAAACGTTGGAGCAGGAAATCTTAATAATGGAACAGGAGCGCTCCCGGTTCCCGGAAGAGGAGAACCTGGTGGTGCCGGACTACATGACAAAGGTTATCGCCGAGATCACCGCTCAAGCCCGGCAGAGCAATGAAATCAACCAGCGTTCCGGTGTCAGCGTTCGGGTTTCCATCTCCAATTACGAAACCCTGCTCAGCAACGCCGTCCGCCGGTCCATCCGGCAAGGAGACCAGATCGCCTGTCCCCGCATCAGCGACCTGCCCTACATTAGCGCTTCTATGGGTGGAAAGATTGAGCTGGAAACCTTTGAAGAGGGACGCGAGGGGCGGGTTACGGAGGAGCTAACCAAGAGAGCCGTGTTGCGGGTATTTGGCGATTATTTCGACGTTGCGGAGTTGGAAGACACCGTGACTGCCTTCGACCTGGGATCGGTGGCCGAGACCGGCAGCGAGAAGCAAGCGGCTGGCTACGAAGAGTTCCTCAATAGCGTCGATGGCATGAAGCAGGCTGTTGGCCGCCTCACCGAAGATAGGCGTCCCGAGGTAATAGCCTCCGCTGTGGAGTTCATCCTGGAAGGGCTTCACCTCAGCCGGCGACTTAACTGCGAGCGAACCCCCACCGGCTACCGGTATAAGCGCTAGCCCTACCCAGCGTCGACCCCTACAGCGCTCGCGGGAGCGTCAGATGGCGCTCCCGCTTCTACTTTACCTCGGTCCCGCTCCCGTCTGACAGATACCCATTGACTCGTCCGGCATCCCCAAATAAAGTAGAACGGCCGTACTACTATTGTCGAAGAGAGGGGAAATGCCCGAAGCCGAAGTCCAGGAAATTTACTGCAAGACCCTGTTGAACAAGTTGAACGTCTCCGGCCTGCCCTTCCGCTGGACCTTGAACCCCTACCGGGGATGCCGCCATGCCTGCCGCTACTGTTATGCCCGCCCAACCCATGAGTTCTGGGGCATGAACGCGGGTAAGGATTTCGACCAGCGGGTTTTCGCCAAGGTCAATGCACCCGAGGTGCTTCGGCAGGAACTGCGTCGCCCCAGTTGGCGGGGAGAAACCATCGCCATTGGTACCGCCTCCGATCCTTATGAACCGGCGGAGGCGCAATACTGCCTGACCCGGCGGATTCTTCAGGTGCTGGCCGAATTTCAGAATCCGGTCTCCATCACCACCAAGGGAGTTCTGGTACAGCGGGATGTAGATGTACTGGCGCAGTTGAGCCTCGTCGCCGATGTGAAGGTGGCTTTCAGCATCGGCAGCGTGGATGAGGAGATCTGGCGGAAGATTGAGCCCGGCACACCCAAGCCCATGGCCCGCATGGAAGCAATGCAGTATTTAGTGGAGAACGGGGTCCAAGCCGGAGTCATGATGGCGCCATTGCTGCCGGGTCTCTCCGATGGGGCGGAAAGCATCGACCGGGTTGTTCAGGCCGCCGCTGAGCATGGGGCTCAGTTCGTGTCAGCTAATGTCCTGTTCCTGAAACCCGGCTCCAAAGAGTGGTTCATGCCATTTATTCGGGAAGCCTACCCCTACCTCGCGCCGGGTTACGAAAAGCTATATCGCAACACCTACGCGCCCGCTGAGTACACTAAAGCGGTGCTGAGGCTGGTGGATGATTCCCGCCACAAGTGGGGCCTGCCCGCGAAGACACCGCCGAAGGAAATGCGTGGCGCCCAGGGACAGCTGTTTGCCCTGGCGGCGGTATAGCACCAGTTTTAAGCGGCCAAAGAGGGTGCTTAATAAGTTCCTCCCCTTACCAAGGGGAGGTTAGGTGGGGTTAGGAGACCCCCTCTAAATCTCCCCCTTAGCAAGGGGGAGACATTGGGTTTTTAAACACACTCTA
>JADFQT010000191.1 GCA_022561675.1 Chloroflexota bacterium | reverse complement strand
TTTGACCGCCACTATCTGTTTTGATTCCGGTGCGGGTAACCGCTGGGGCAAAGCTCTACTTCGGTTAATTCAGCCGAGCAAAAATTCCTGAACCAGCGAGATAAACTCCTCGGGCTTCTCCACCTCCGGGCGGTGTCCGCAATTCTCAATTACGGTCAACTTGGACCCGGGGATGGCCTGGTGATAAAGCTGCCCGGCGCTCAGCGGAACTATGGGGTCTTGCCGGCCCCATACGATCAAGGTTGGCAGCCGCTTCAGCCGGAATAGCAGGTTGGGCAGAGCCGGATTGTGCATGTAGGGACGCCAGCTCAATCGGCAACTGCTTTCCCGGGCCCTTTCCCAGTTTTCCGTCTGTTCCGGCGTAGGTTCATCCGGACATATCAACTGGAATTCGGGAACGCTGCCCGGGTCGAGAACGCTGTCGTG
This sequence comes from Chloroflexota bacterium, assembly GCA_022561675.1. Lineage (GTDB taxonomy): Bacteria > Chloroflexota > Dehalococcoidia > Lucifugimonadales > UBA3495 > JADFQT01. Next base: position 4,678 of record JADFQT010000191.1, on the reverse strand, counting down.
GATGAAACTCTTGGCCACCACCTGAAACATATCGAGGATTTCTCCCGTGGGAGGCTTAACTCCCGCGGCGTCCACCAGCACCAGCTTTTTGAACTGCTGCGGGCACATGGCCGCCATCTCCGCCGCCAGCCAACCCCCCAGCCCAAACCCCATGACGCTCATGCCCTCCAGGCCCAGCTGGTCCAGCGCGCCCAGATACCAGCCGGTCAGGTCGCGCATGCCCATTACCCAGTTCAGCTCCTCGGATTCTCCGAATCCCGGATGGGAGGGGATCTGCAGGCTGAAATTCTGGGCCAAATCCTGATGAAAACCCAGCCACCCGGGATGGCCCATCTCGTCGTGCAGGATAAGCAGCGACTCCCCGGAGCCTCCCTTGACTACCTGAAGCTTTACCCCCGCCACCTCCACCATATCCTCGATCCAGGGTTGGGACGTGGCGGTCATATCTGTGGACATATCTTTTTCCTCAAGAAACAAATTGAGTATCGAGACAGGTGATTACCATGCCTCGCGGAGCACCTGCATAATGGGGCCGGCGTCGGAGATGGGCTTGGGATTGGTGGCCAGCCCCCGGTCGTGCAAGGTGGCCGCCGCCAAAAGCTCCAGCCCCTCCTCGGGAACACCCACATCCCGCAGGCGGGGAGGCAAGCCCAGGGACCGGCAAAGCTGGGCGACGCCATCCGAGGCGGCCAACCCGGCTTCCTCAGCGCTGAGATCCGAGGTGTCTATGCCCATGGCCTGGGCAATCAATACTTGACGCTCGGCGCTGCCATCCAAATTGTAACGCATGGTATGGGGCAGCATGATGGCATTGGCTTCGCCGTGGGCCACATCATACAACCCGCCGATGTTGTGCGCGATGGCGGTGTTCATGCCCAAGCCTCGCACCGATGCCATGGCCAGCATCGGCAGAAGCGCCGCCGTCTTGGTGTTCAACAGCACGGCTTGATCCATGTCTTCGCATTGGGGCAGGTAATGTACTAGCAATTTTATCGCGTGGAGAGCCAAGGCATCGCCAATCGGGTTATGACTAGTGGAGTAGACCGTCTCAATGGCGATGCGGAGCTGGCCGATGGCCGTGCCCATCTGAATCCGCAGGGGCGTCGTCGCGATGGCCTGGCCGTCGATGATGACCACCCGGTGCCCGTTGCCAGCGCCGGAGAGCAAAATTTTGCGGCCCAGGGCTTTGTCGGTGAAGCCGCCCCCGCCCCGGCTGAGCTCCGCTCCCCCCATGGTGGTGGGTACGCTGATTATGGGAACCTTCTCATGAGGAGTGTGGGGCACGATGACTTTGTCCGGCGGCTCGAACCGCATCTCGTAATCGTGGATATCGCCACCCTCGGCGAGCATCATGGCGATGCCCTTACAGGTGTCGTGGGTGCTGCCGCCGCCCACGCTAACCAGGCAGTCGGGGCTCAGCTCACCGGCCACCTCGACCGCCCGCTCCACCACCTCGATGGGCGAGTGGGGAGCCACGCCCGGGAAGAGACCGGCGCAGTAGCCGCCCAGGGCCTCCTGTACCCGCTGCACGACATTGGACTTTTCCAGGATGGTGGGGCCGCAGACGACCAGGGCGCGTTTGACACCCAGCCCGTCCAGGGACTGACGGATGCCGGAAATGGCGTCGCTTTCGCAGATTATTTCCTGGGCCAGCCCGGAATAGCGATACTGCAAGGCCGTTGCAACTTCCATTAAATTAACCTCTGAATTCTGGGAATTAAGCTCAAATGCAGCGAAGCCCCACGAACCTTCTGGGCGCCTAGCTGGTCCGGAGTGTAAAGAGGGGCAAACCCGCTGTCAATTATTCGGTCTGTCTCGCGTAAGGGGGACCGTCCGCTGGCTCCGACTTGAATCCAGAGGTGCGGCTAAGTTATCAGCTCCGGCCGGCAGGCCTTCATTGTTGCCAGGACTGAATCCACCCCCGGCCGGGCCGCGACCACCCGGACCAGGGCGGTGTCCAGCCCCTTGGACAGTTGAGCAAAAGCCCGCGCCGCTCCTTCCGCCTTCCCGTAATACCCCACCTTACGCAACACCTCGGCGGGAAAGGCCTCGGCCACATCGTCCGCCGAGGCGCCCTCACGGCGCATCTGGTCCAGGTCCGCCAGCTCTTCGGCAAAGCCCATCCGCTCAAAATGGGCCCGGTAGCCCAGCTGTCGCTCCCGGTCAGTGGGCACCTGCGCTCCCAGGGCGTATCCCATGGTAGATTTGGCGAAAGCCCGCCGAGCCAGGTCCTCATCGTCGTCAACGCAGACCCGAATGTACTCCACCAGCTTGACTTCAGCGGGATCCCGGCCCGTCAGGGCAGCTCCTTCCGCTATGCGGTCCCGACTCCAGGCAATCTGCTCCGGATTGCACCAGTTCAAGCACACGCCATCGGCCAATTCACCGGCAAGCCTCAGCATCGCCGGCCCCAGGCTGCCCAGGTAGACCGGGGTGTTGGGAGCCGGGTTAATGGCAAGCTTTAGACCCTTAAGGGTCACCACCTCTCCCTGGTAGTCGACCTCTTCACCCCGGACCAGGCCCCTCACCGTCGTTAGATAGTCTCGCATCAGCGCCAAAGCCGAGATTCGGGGCATGCCCAAAGACCGGCGGGTTCTGGGACGGTAGGCGCCGCCCGAGCCAATGCCCATGATGAACCGGCCTCCGGTCAGCCGGCTCAATGTTCCGCCGGCCATTGCGAAGGCCACCGGGGTGCGGTACATTACCGGGGAAACCGCGATGCCGGTGTGAAGTCCCTCGGGAATAACCTGCCGGCTGGCCGCCCAGCGGTGGGCGCATAGCTGGAAGGAGTCCATGCCGGTGCTTTCCGGAGTCCAGACGCTGGTGTAGCCCAGCTGAGCCGCTTCCCGGGAGAGTTCGGCTTGTTGGTCGAAGGATAGATTCAGGGTCGCATCCAGTCCAACTCCAATATCCATGAATACACCTTTCCTAATCCAGCCTCAGCGTCTGGCCGTGAGTCGCCAGACCGGCATCCCATCAGGAGCCCCCGACTCAGTAACCAGCGGCCCGACGGGCCAATCATAGCATCAAATCTAACCGGGAGAGTCAGAAATGGAAAGCCGGCCGTCAGTTGAGGAAATTATCGCGCTGATGGAAGACTCCAGAGGAGAATTAGCGGCCCAGCTCTGCTCGCTGGTTGCCGCTTGGCCCCAAGTGGAGGAGCGGACAGTGTATGACGGTTTCTGCCGGGAATGGACCCCGGCTTGTTACTGCCTGGGCACGCAGCTGTTTCACATACACAACTTCCGCCTGGGGCTGAGGGCGACCATATTCGTCGGCGTCCGGGCGCTGGAGCCCTTGATTTTGGACTCGGACCAGGTGCCGGAAGATTTGCGGCAGCACGTGGCGGCAACGCCGGGGCCTCGTGGCACCAAGCAAGTGAAAGTTCCCATCGAATCGCCAGGGGACGTGGCGGATTTCGCCCAGCTGGTCCGCACCAAGTGGGAGGCGGTCCAGAATGGGCAGTTGGGCCGGCCTTCTAAATTAATGCCAAAGTGAAACCCCTAATGTTCAGTATGACCGTCCATGCAGTTCCCACCTTGGCTTTAGGATAGGAAGGGCCGCCTGGCCGGAAACGAGCCCGCCCCTACCTGGACAGTAACTCGGGGCCGATGCTACACTGGCGTTGGCTGGCAAGGGCCGAAAGTACATTGCCCTTTCTCAACTCGCGAATATCAACAGAGGGGGTTTCGGCATGTTAATCGGGCACTTCACCGAACAACCCTGGCAGGACAACAGCTCGGGTCTGATGGGTACCCAGAGCACCGACCTGAGCATAAGCAACGAGCTATACGATCCTGAGATCGGCGCCCAGCTATACAACCGCTATCTGGACGAGAAAGTTTACGCCGAAGAAATGGGCTTCGACGCCCTGATGCTCAACGAGCACCACAGCACACCCTTCTGCATGCAAGGGGTCACCAACGTCGGCGCCTCCATCCTAGCTCGAATCACCAAAAAGGTCAAAATCGTCATCCTGGGCAACGTTTTACCCATTTGGGACGACCCGCTTTGGCTGGCCGAACAGCTATCCATGATCGACATGATCTCCCACGGGCGTTTGGTCTCCGGCTTCGTCCGGGGTGGCGGCCGGGAGAGCTACGCCCATAACTCGCCGCCCCACTTCAATCGGGAGCGTTTTGAAGAGGCCCACGACTTCATCATCAAGGCCTGGACCGATCCGGGACCCTTCCGCTGGGAGGGCAAGCACTACCACTACCGCTACGTCAATCCGTGGGCCCGTCCCCTACAGAAGCCCCATCCGCCTATCTGGATTCCCTCCACCGTCAGCGTGGAAACCGTGAAGTGGACCGCCGCCCACCGCTATCCCCTGGTGCTGCTGGCCACCAAGCTGGAGCCCACCAGGGAGGCTTTCCAGCTGTATCACGACACCGCCGCTGAGCTGGGCTACGAGTCGGGCACCCAGAACCTGGCCTACCTTTGGAAGGTCCACGTCGATGAGACGGAAGAAAAAGCCGAGGAAGTAGGCCGCAAGTATCTTTCCGGCGTGAGCAACCCCTTCCTGGCGGGCAATGAGGGTCAGGTGAACCCGGCCATCATGAACCTGCCGGGACACACCTCCCGGACCTCCCGCCGCCTCTCCGCCACGGCTTTCGGCCCGGCCGGCCGGTTCGGGACCAACCGGCGTCCTTTTGAAGACCAGATAGCCGACCACACC
>JADFQT010000190.1 GCA_022561675.1 Chloroflexota bacterium | reverse complement strand
TTGCCTTTGAAGTACGTGCTAGTGGCCCAGGGGGGGAGGGGAAAGAGCGCCATGATAACCGCCTTTTTTCATGATATGGGCCACGAGGGTTTCCAAATTGAGAACTAAATTCCGAACATTGGGAATAATATTCCCCAGCTGACTATTTGAGTCGGCAAGTATATCTCAGAGCCGTCCCTTTGGTCTCTGACTACTTGAATCGGTCCCGGTAGAATTCTTAGGCATTTTCCCTAGACGGTCCCCAGGGCTGATTTGCCGGTGAAACCTTCGAGCATCCTCATCTCCCAAAGTTCTTAGGTAGGTATCCGGTATCTTCCTCCATCCACCGACTATTTCTAACACCTTTTCGGGCATCCCTTCCCTCAAAGCAGTGACAGCGTAGGTGTGCCTAAATCGGTGAGTGTGGAGACCAGAGATGCCAGCCCTCTCTCCCAACCTTTTCAACATGTTGTAAAGCCAGCTGGGCTGGATAGCTCGTCCGGTTCCGGACACCCAAAGAGCGTCAGTATTGGGAGTAAGTTGGTCCCGCAATCGTATGTACTCTCCTAACAACTCCCGAACCTTGTCCCCGATGGGCATCCATCTTTCTCGCCTTCCCTTCCCCATTACTTGGATAGCCCCCGTCTCCAGGTCCACCGCGTCTAGAGTCAATGTAGCCAACTCGTTGCGGCGACCAGGGGTGTCCCACAGGAGATAAAGAATTGCCCGATTACGAACCATGCAGAACCGCTCCTGACTCGTACGCCCGTTCTTTGGGTCTACCAGCAGCAGCAAATTACGCATCTCTGCTTCTGAGACCGTAGGAATTACCTTTTCGTCTATATGAGGGTGCGGTATGAGGTCTAACGGATTGCGTTTCGCGTGGCCCCGTTGGACCAGCCAGTTGAAGAATCGTTTAAGACGACGATATTGAGTCTCTATGTAGGATTGGGACGGGGTCTGCTGGGTCTTGCCCTGCCGACCGAACCAGCGAGGACGAGTCTGGAGGTGAAGAAGGTATTCTTCCAGGTGGGTTGTAGTAAGAAAGGTGACCTCTGGCCAGCCGTTGTCTTCAGCAAAAGCGGACAGCAAAGCCACCGCCAACTCTAACTCGCGCAGGTAGCCCTTAGCGTAGCGATTAGAGGCTTGGAGGGAGATCAGGAAGGCTTTTCCAGCCTGCCGAATCGCAAAAAGGTGGAGATCAGAAACCTGCTTGACGGTCACTTTTCATGGCGCACCGGAGGCAAAAAACCGTCAATTCGTAGCTGTGAAGGGAGGAGTGGTACCCCGGAAGGGCTTCGATCCCTTGATCTCCACCTTGAAAGGGTGGCGTCCTAGACCAGGCTAGACGACCGGGGCACGGGAGGATTCTACTATATCTAGGGGTACACCGCCAACGACTCTAAAGCCGTCTCCTGCGGCAATTGGCACATCAGGTTCATGTTCTGCACCGCCTGTCCCGCCGCGCCCTTGACCAGATTGTCCAGACAGCTAATGACTATCAGCCGCCCGGTGCGGTGGTCCACCGTGGGGTAAATCAGGCACTGGTTATTACCCAGGGTTTGCTTGGTCTGGGGAGGCTGGGGGGTTACCACGGCAAAGGGATGGTCCCGGTAGAACTCCTCATAGGCTTCCCGCACCCGCTTGCTGGCCGTTGCGCCCTCCCCAGCCTGCTCCGGGCGCAATCGAGCGTAGCAAGAGCTGAGAATCCCCCGGGTCATCGGTACCAGGTGCGGCAAGAAGGTGATGTCCAGCGACTCATCCGTCATTAGGGACAGCTCTTGGGCGATTTCTGGAAGGTGGCGGTGCCCGCCTAGAGCATAGGCCAGGGTATTCTCGTTGACTTCCGAAAAGTGGGTGGTCATGCTCAGGCCCCGGCCGGCGCCGGAAACGCCGGATTTGCTGTCGATGATAATGTCCGGCTCGATAAGTCCCAGCTTCACCGCCGGCGCCAGGGCCAGAATGGCGCTGGTGGAAAAGCAACCTGGATTGGCTACCAGCTGGGCCGCGGAAACCTCCTCCTGGTGCAGCTCGGTAAGGCCGTACACCGCGTCCTCCAGGTAGCTGGGGTCCGGATGAGCCACACCGTACCACTCCTCATACTGCTCCGCCCGTTTCAGCCGGAAGTCGGCGCTGATGTCCACCACCTTGATCCCCTGCTTCAGCAAAGGAATCACCGCCTCGGCGCTGGCTTTGTGGGGCAGAGAGGAAAAGACGATGTCCAGGTTGCCTTGCAGCTCTTCGGTTATGTCCAGGTCCAGCGCGGCGAGATGGGGAAACACCTGACCCAACTTCTGCCCGGCGGCGCTGCGTCCGGTGACCGAGATGACCTCGACCTCCGGGTGGCGGTAGAGGATGCGCGCCAGCTCCGAACCGGCGTATCCCGTCACGTTGATGATTCCAGCTTTCACCAGCTTTGGTCCTCCATTATCTTTGGTCCTCAGGCATCGGCGCCGAGTGAGGCAATCGGCTCACCGATACCCTCTTGGACGACGTCTTGCCCTTGGTGCTCGCCTTCCGTTTGGATGCGGCCTTTGGCTTTTTTGGAGTGTCCAGGGTATCGGAAGATTCCGAGGGGGTCAAGGATAGGAACTGGTCCCGAGAGGGGCAGGCAAAGGCCAATACGCATTCGGAGCATAAGGGACGCTGGGCCTTGCAAATCTGCCTCCCGTGAGTGATGAACCCGATGTGAAAGCTAAATACCTGGTCCGGATCCACCGCTTCTTCCATCAAGTCGTGGGCTTTGTCCGCGTTGACCTTGGGTCCGATCAGCCCCAGCCTCTGACATACCCGAAAAATGTGGGTGTCGATGGCCATGGCCGGCATGCCCAGGGAAAAGCTAAGGATGATTCCGGCCGACTTGGGTCCAATCCCCGGCAGCTGCCGCAGCCAGGCTTTGGCTTCAGACAGGGGCATTTCCGCCAGGAACGAGAGGTCCAGGGAGCCGTTAAGCTCCAAGATGCGATTCAGAATTTGTTTAATGCGAGGGGCCTTAACCTTCGCTAATCCACCCCGGGTGATGGCCAGCTCGATCTCCGAGACTTCAGCTCTGGCCACCGACTCCAGGTCGCCAAATCGGTTCATCAGGCCTCGAAAGGCCCGCTCTGAATTGATGTCGGAGGTGTGCTGGGACAGAATTGTAAAGGTGAGCTCGTGAGCCGGCTCCAGGCGCGGTTCCGGGGGAAAGGGGCCGTAGCTGCTGGTCAACAGCCGGATGATCTCTGGAATCTCGATTCCGGTAGTCTGGTCGGTAGTCTGGCCGGTGGGTTTCTGCGCTTCTGGAACCACCTTTATCCTCAGAGGTCCGCGATAATAGTTTTATGGTCCGGCATAACGGCCCATCTTTCCCTGGGGTGCGCCGTTAGGACTGACCATTGCCCGATTCTAGCATCCGCCGACCCTCGGCTCAAGGAACTCGGCTGTTTGGGTAGCAGGGTCGGCCAAGGTATATTACCTTTTGCTGGCGCAAAATCCGGTGCGGAGTTCTGTTAGAATAGCCGCTGCGGTGAACCATTTCCAGCAACTCCATTACGTAATCCCCAATGTGGTGGGCCACCCAAACAGGAAACTGTAATGCAGGCGACGTCGGAAAGTAACCCTGGGCCCGGTGTAAGCGGTCGTCAGAGCCGCTTTTTTTATGGTTGGTGGGTTGTTGCAGCCGCCTCCATCCAGGGCATGGTTGGCAATGGCGCCATCTCCAGCGGATTTCCCATTTTCTTCCAGCCAATCCGGGCGGCGCTGGGAATCAACTACACCCAGATGTCTCTGGTATTCGGACTGGCCCGGGCGGAAGGCGGTATGGGCGGCCCGCTGGTGGGCTGGCTGGTGGACCGCTATGGTTCCAGACCCCTGATCATCTTTGGCGGCTTCTTCGCCGCCATCGGCATGATCCTGTTGTCTCAGGCGACCACATATTGGCAGCTGGTGGTTATCTTCGTCGGGGTGGTCTCCATAGGCAAAACCGCTGGATTGGGTCAGACCCTGATGGCCACGGTGAATCAGTGGTTCATCCGTCGCAAGGCACTGGCCATGTCCACTCTAATGACCGCCTTCGCCGGTGGCGGTGCCATCGTTGTGCCTCTGTTGGGCTGGGGAATCGCTCAGCTGGGCTGGCGCGAGACCATGCTTTATGCTGGATTCTTCGTCGGATTGGTTAGCCTGCCGGTGTCTCTGGTTATCCGCAGCAAGCCGGAAGATATGGGTCTCCTGCCCGACGGCGACCGCGTAAGCCGTCCCGCCGCTGCGCCATCTCGCTCCGCCCGATCTGGACAGCCCCCGGATCGGGCCCCAGACCGGGTCTTAGATGACCAGCCGGCAGAATTCACGGTACGCCAGGCTCTCCGCACCCGCACTTTTTGGTTGATTCTTCTGGGGGTTGTGACTCGGGTGTCGGCGACCAACGCCGTCATAGTGCATCTATTTCCGATTCTCGAGGACGAAGGCTTGGGTCCTCAGACGGCGGCTTTCTATGCCTCTCTGATGTTTTTTTTGGCCATACCATTGCGATTCCTGCTGGGAGTGGCGGGTGACAAACTGGCGCCAAGGAAGCTGCTTTTCATCGGGCAGAATCTGGGAGCCGTGGCTCTGGTCACCCTGGTGGTGACCGACTCCGTTGTAGGTGTGGTGATTTTCGTGTTATGCCTGGCGGTGGTGGAGGGCGTGACCTCGGTAAACTGGATTATGGTGGGAGACTATTTCGGGCGACGCCGGTTCGCCAGCCTGATGGGGTTTATGAGCGTTTTCCACAATATCGGCCTGATTATTTTCCCCATCTACGCCGGCTGGATACGAGATACCACCGGCAGTTATGACGTGGCGCTGGCTACCCTGGCCCCTCTTTTCGTCGTCAGCGCCTTCGCTTTTGCGCTGGCCCGGCGTCCTCCGCCGCCGAGGATGAGCCAGCAGGTATCCTGAACTAATACCCAGGTGAAACCCGCAGAGTTCGGGTATATAACTAAACCAAAGCCAAGGTGGTATCTACATCGACGTCGGATTGGCCAGTGTTGCCAACACCGTCATTCCGGCTTTCGCCGGAATCCAGGGAACAGTGCGGAATGTACTTTCCTGGACACCGGCGTAAGCCGGTGTGACGAAGGATTTTGCTCCTTCAGGTTGCGCAAACTAACATACTGCCTATTGCCGA
>JADFQT010000009.1 GCA_022561675.1 Chloroflexota bacterium | reverse complement strand
AGGCTTCCCGCGGCTGGTCCATGTATTTCCAGGCGGCGCTTAGAGAGATGCAGATGGATTGACCGGCACCGTGCCCCTGGCTGGAGACTGACCCTGATTTTTTCAGCCGCAAGCGAGGTCGGGCATATATGCGGCTCTTGTTGAACACCCACTGAAGGGGGCTATCGACAAAAACACAGAAATCCTGGGCCATCACCTCCCGGTCGTACCACAGGTGAATATTCACGATGGGGGAGCTTTCCAGGCCAGTCAGACGCTGGAAATAGGGCATCTCCAGCGCTTCCTGCGGTAGCACCCGCAGCAGGGCGTCGAAGGGCAGCGCGCTGACGAATATTCGGCCGCTCAAGATTTCGCCGGAGCTCAATTCCACGGCCCGCATCCCGCCCGACTTCATCATCAGTCGGCGTATCGGGCTGCTAAGAATCAGCCGGGCCCCCCGATGGTCGAGGTATTCCCGAGCCGGCTCGCCTAATGCATTCAGCAATGCGTCCTGCGCATAACCCAGATCGGCGCTGTGATTCCCCGCCAGCATCCCTTCCTGGACGATCATCAGCCCCATGGCGGCACTGACGTCCTGAACGTGGTCATTCAACGTGGGCATCAGCAAAAGGTTCCAAAAGTTTTGCACCGCTCGCTCGGTTTGGCCCTGCTGGTCCAGCCACTCCTTAAAGGTTATATGCTCCAGATAAGGTTCGTGGCGGTCGGTGAATTTCGCCCGTAACAGGGCCAGCGCAACCCGGAATTTATCCCGGAAGCCCAGGTGGGTGTACCGAAAGAATGAGGGCGCCAGATGAAGGGGAGAGGGAAGCCGTGAAGAACTCAGGATGCCGGAGTTTCCGTGGCTGTCCAGGATGCGCAGCTGAAGCCGGGGCTGCTGGTACCAACGGTCCAGCGCTCCCAGTCGCTGCAGGAGATCTAGATACTGGGAGCAGCCTTTGATGATGACATGCTGCCCATTATCAACCGCTACTTCCCTCTCTTTATCGGTGAAGGAGAAGGACCGCCCGCCCAGGAAACCGCGAGCCTCAATGAGATCTACCCGATATCCCCGGTCCAGCAGATACACGGCGGTGGCAATACCGGCGACGCCACCGCCCAAAACCACTACTTCTGGGCTTGCGTCCAATAGGGCAACATGGCGGTCAACCAGGCTTTAGCCGTGACCCGCAGCTTCTCCCCCTTGCTCAGACTTATCCGCCGATGGAGTACATCGTAGCCGGCCCCTTCGATGCGGTCCAGCACCAAACTGTATAGCCGGCCCAGCACCGCCGGACAGGCCCGAGAGCGGGGAGCGAGAAAGGGCAGCAGCAAAAACCCGCTTTGGAAATATTGGCGGGCCCGCTGGGCCTGAAACTCCATCAACTCCCTGAAGGAGTCGTTTACTATGCCCGCTCGCAGCTCTGCCTCTGAGTAACCGAAGCGCGCCATTTCTTCCTGGGGCAGATAAATCCGGTCCAGCTCCAGGTCTTCCCGCACGTCCCGCGCTATGTTGGTCAGCTGCATCGCCAGGCCCAGGTCCACGGCATGCTGTTTAGCCCTATCGTCCCGATAGCCGAAGATCTGGAGGCAGATCAAGCCTACCACCGACGCCACCTGGTAGCAGTACTGGCGCAGCTCATCGAAATCTTGGTATCTGGTTTTAACCAGGTCCGACTCCACGCCGGACAGCACTTCTTGAAAATAGTCCTGCGGTATGTCGTAATTTTGGGCCACATCCGCCAGCCCCAAGAAAACCGGCTCAGTGGCTTGCCCGCGGTAGCTCAGGTCCAGCTTCCGTTTCAGCTCCTCCAGCATGGACAGCTTCTGGTTCAGCGAACCCTCACTATCCACCGAATCGTCGCAATAACGGCAGAAGGTGTAAGCGACGTAGATCGCCTTGCGACGTTCGGCGGGAAGGGTTAGAAAGGCGTAGTAGAAGTTCTTGGCCTCCCGGCGGGTGATTAACCGGCATTCTTCATAGGCTTGCGCCAACTCTGCAGTCACAGCCATGTTTAACCTGCTCTCACTGCGGCCCGTCGGTGGCTGGGCCACGAGGGTCCCGAGGGCACTTAATTTTGGGCAGCAGGTTCAATCCTAACTTGCTGCCTAGCTTCCACGCCAACCAGGTAGATGCGAAAAGCGCGGCCTTTCGGGTTCTAGACAACGCCGGTCGGGCAGAAAGAACGTCGTAATTCCGGCCCTCGATGGCGTCCAGAATCGCCACGCCGCCCCTGGTAAAAAGGGCAACATCCAGCTTCCCCGCACCCTCCAAGATTTCCACCAGCGGTGCGCCTTCCCGAAAAAGGGCCCGGGCTCGGTCCACCTGAAAGGCCAGCAGCCGTCGGAACTCCTGACTAGCCAATCCCGAGGCCAGCGCCTCTTCGGTATAGCCGAAGCGTTGCATGTCTTCCTCGGGAAGATAAACGCGGCCTTGAGAGTAGTCACGAGCCACGTCCTGCCAGAAGTTGCTCAGCTGCAAGGCGGTGCAGGTGGCGTCGGCCAGACGCTGACGCTCCTCGTCTCGATACCCGAAAAGGTATAGAAACAGGTGGCCCACGGGATTGGCGGAGTGGTCGCAGTAATTGAGCAGCTCAGAGTAGGTTGAATAACGGTCCGCCCTTTGATCCATCCGGTTCGCCTCAATCAGCTTTAGGAAAGGCCGCGCTGGAATGTCGAAATCGGAGATGGTTCGCTGCAAAGCGACCATCACCGGGTGGGCCGGGGTGCCGGAGTAGCAGCACCGCAGCTCGCCTTCCCACCGGTCCAGCAGCGCCAGCCTCCGGCTCTTTTCCTGCGAGCCGACTGGCCGCCGCTGCCCACCCCGCGCCGACTTGGCGCCGGATGGTGGCGTACCGGCAACTTCAACTAGAGTGTGGTTCTGGACAAGCCCACCACCGGCAGGGTGTTCCCCGGGAGCCCCTTCCCAGGTAGCAGTGTCTTCATCTCCCAGGTCGTCCACGGTGCGGCAATAGGCATAAACGGCATACACCTGCCGGCGCTGGGATTTGGGTAGAAGCCAGGAACCAACCGTAAAGTTCTCGTAGTGGGTCTGGGCCAGCCTTTCGCAGTATCGATCAGCGTCTTCCAGCGTCCAGGGAACGCTCTTCGCCCCGCCGATTGGGTCCATAAACCGGGCCTATTCCCCCACTATTTGCACCATGACTTCCCGGGCTCGGGGGCGGTCCAACTCTATGAAGAACACACTCTGGTACTGGCCGACCTGCATCCCCCCATCAAGGACCGGTATAGTCTCACTGCTGCCCAGCAGCAGGTGCTGGAGGTGGGCGTGACCGTTGGGAGACTCGTCAGGTGTCATGTTCACGGTGCGAATTTGGAAGTTGTTATGCTGGTAATCATCGTTGCGGGGAGAGATCCTTTCCAGAAATTTCTCCATGTCGGCCAGCAGGAGCGGCTCGTTTTCGTTGATTCTAACCGCCGCCGTGGTGTGCTTGGAGTATACCACCGCGAAGCCGTTGTCAACCTGGGACTTGCTCACGCATTGACACACCCATTCGGTAATATCGATGAACTCCGGAGCCCGTTTGCTGTTCAATTGAAGGCGAAATGACCTGGTTTTCAACTTCCCTCACCCCTCTCGGTTTATCTAAACTAACATCACGCTGAAACCCGTAGAGTTTGGGTATATAACTATGTGGGTCCTACCTTAGCTTTGCCTTAGGGTTCACTCGCTCTGGGCACTAACACTATGATCGTGGGTTGGGGACCGCAGTCCCTCTGTTTAGACTCCAGGGCTCAAATTCCGTGGCCCCTTCGGATACCTCCGGACGCTCCGTTACCAACTTGCGGTACCTGCCTAAAGCCAACAGCGGCCAGCAGTTGCGGTACATATGGTAGTTGATCATAAACCCTCCGGACATCTCCAGACCCTGGAAGTGCTGCTCGCCCGGTTTGGGCGGCTGTTTAGGCCGCTCACCCAACCCGTAACCGGGGAATCCGGTTCCGGTAAAGTAGGGTTCATCCCAAGTGCCATCCGCTTCCTGCCTACCCACCAGGTAGCAAACCCCTCTACGGGTGGCCGAGTGATCGACCTCACCGGCCGCCAGCAGAGCCAACAGCGCCCAGGCCGTCTGCGACGCTGTGCTGGGACCAACTCCATGCAGGGAAGAGTCCACGTATGAGCCGCAGCTTTCGCCCCAACCTCCATCCTCGTTCTGATGTTCTAAAACCCACCCGACAGCCCGCTGCACGTAGGGCTGGCTCATGTCTTCGCCGATAGCCGCCAGAGCCGGCAGGGCGGCGCCAGTACCGTAGATGTAATTGACACCCCAGCGACCAAACCAGGAGCCGTCGTCCTCTTGCTCCTGCCGCAGATACCGGTAGGCTCGCTCGACCCGCAAATCTGCCCGAGTATAGCCCATTCTGCTCAGCATCTCCAGAACGTGGGCCGTAACATCGGCGCTGGGAGGGTCCAGGGATTCCCCAAAGTCGGAGAAGGGCAGCTGGGTCATATAGCCCCGGGTATTGCCCCGATCAAAGGCGGCCCAGCCACCGTTTTTGTTTTGAAGGGCCAGCATCCAGGAGAGGCCCCTTTCAATAACCTGATCCTTCCTGGTCTCTTCCTCCGGGTCCAAGCGGGCCAAATCCAGAGCCATTATAACCACCGAGGAGTCGTCAATGTCCGGGTACAGGTCGTTGTGGAATTCGAAGGCCCACCCTCCTGGCGGGACGTCTCTTACCCGAACCTGCCAGTCCCCACCGGTCAAGATCTGCTGATCCACCAGCCATTGAGTAGAGTTGACCACCATCGAGTCATCGGCTTGCACTCCCGATTCCAGCAGGGCCAGCTGGACCAGGCAGGTATCCCACACCGGAGAGACGCATCCCTGCACATTAAAGGTGTCTTCGTCTTCTATAGCGAACTTTTCGAAACCGTCAAAACCCCTTTCTATCACCGGCTCATGGGACAAGGAATCCAGGTGGTGCAGGGCGATCAACGAGTAAACCCAGGGAGGCTGAATCCCGGCCCAAGATCCGTCGGCTTCCTGGTGATCCAGAACCCATTGAACGGCCCGCCGCTCGGCCAGAGAGCGCAGCGGGTGCACCGGAAGGCGATGGTAAAGGCCAACCAGGCGGTTCAAATGGTAAAACAGGTTTGCCCAGCCCAATTTAGCCGGAGGTTTGGGCAGGGAATAATCGGTCTCACTACGGGGTTGGGGGTAAAGCTCATCGATTTGGGCCCATTCGGGTACTTCGCAGGTGGGTTTACGCGTCAGCACCAGCAGCAGGGGCACCACCGTGGGGCGGGCCCAGCTGGAAAACTCATAGATGTTCAGCGGCGCCCAGGAGGGCAACAGCATCAGCTCGGGCGGCATGTTGGGGGTGCCTGCCCAGTCCCATTGGCCGAAGAGAGCCAGCCAGATCTTGGTAAACACTCGGGCTTGGGGCACTCCCCCGCGAGATAGAATGAATTCGCGAGCCTTACGCAAGGGCTCGGAATCGGCGGAATATCCAGCCAGCTTCAGCGCAAAGTAGGCTTCTATGGAAGTGCTGACATCGCCGGGAGCCTGATAATACTGGCCCCAGGACCCGTCTTCCCTTTGTTTGCTCAGAATATAGTTGGAGGACTTGCGCCATCGATCCTGGTCCATCTTGCCCAGGAAATAAGATAGAAGCAAATACTCCGCTGCCATGGTGGCATTGGACTCCAACTCTCCCCACCAGTATCCCTCATTGTACTGACAGCCCCGAAAGTAATCCTGACTGTGCTGTATCGCCTGATCCAAGACCCCGGTGTCCAACGCCGCGGTTTCCGGCCACGCCACGCCACTTCTGTTTTGATTCTGGACGACCATCCTGCTGAACCTCTTCTGAACCTCTGGGGACAATTTAGAAATAAGAGACGTTTGGTCAGGGGGACCTTCTTGCCCGGGTACTCTGGAATAATTTATTCAAGTCCCTCCGGCGGCCCGGTATGGATCAGTTATACCCGTGGTTTTCAAACCAGGCAACGGCTTCCTCGAGCGCCTGCTCTACTGAGTTTTGGGGTAATCCTAATTCGTGAATTGCCTTTTCACAGCTGACATACATGGGTTTTTTGGACGATCTGAGACCTTCCAAGG
This sequence comes from Chloroflexota bacterium, assembly GCA_022561675.1. Taxonomy (GTDB): domain Bacteria; phylum Chloroflexota; class Dehalococcoidia; order Lucifugimonadales; family UBA3495; genus JADFQT01. The sequence continues at coordinate 12,179 of JADFQT010000009.1, read as the reverse complement.
GTATTCGGGGCTCCCGGCCGAGCAACTGTCCCTCCACCAACTGGTCGAAATATCCGGCGCCGAGTGCCAGCCACCTGGGAATTTTTGTCCTTGGCGCCTTCCTTCCGGTAATGCCCTCAAGCAGTTCAAAAATCGCTTTCAGAGTCAGATTTTGTTTGCCTAAAACGTACCGCTGGCCAACCTTACCCTTCTCCGCCGCCAGGATGTGCCCTTCCGCCACATCCGCCACGTCCACCAGATTCAGCCCGGTGTCCACATAAGCCGGCATGCGTCCGCGAATGTAGTCCAGCACGATCTTTCCGGTGGGGGTGGGTTTTACATCCCAGGGACCCACCGTCGCCGTTGGATTTACCACCACCAGCGGCAGCCCTTGCCTGGCCTTTTCCAGGGCTAGCTGCTCCGCCCGGTATTTGGACTTCTTGTAGTTCCCCACCAGCTGAGCCGCCGGCATTTCAGTGCATTCGTTTCCCAAACCCGCCGCCGGCAAACCTATGGTCCCCACCGTGCTGGTAAATACCACCCGCTCCACCCCGGCCCTCTCAGCGGCATCCAAGACTATCGCCGTACCTTCCACGTTGGTCCGATAGATATCCCTCGGGTTCTTGCTCCAGAAGGTATAAGCGGCGGCGCAATGGAAAACCCACTGGCAGCCCCGAAGCCCCCGGTCCACTGAATCTGCGTCCAGAATGTCACCGGGAACCACCTCCACCCCGGTACCATCGCCGATATCATTAATTGTCGAAGTGTTGCTGCCCGGTCGGGCCAAAGCCTTGACCTGATGGCCTTGCGCTACCAGCCTGCGGGCCAAGTTGCCCCCTATGAAGCCGGTGGCGCCGGTTACCAGAACCTTCACCTGGTCCCGACGGGCTGCTGAGTCTCTTCTCTATCAAGTCTATCTGGATTTTGCAGGAACGCCTCGGCAAATCGCCGCAGACTCCTTTGGGCCACGCGCAGGTTGCTTGCCAGGCGCACCAGGTTTGGAAGTTGCCAGGGCCTGGTAGCTGCCGAGGCCAGGGCGTTCCAACGGCGCTCTTGAAGCCCCAACGCATAGCTGGGAATTGCCTGGCCGGCGGTATCGATTACGGCACGGACCGCCAGAAACGGGATGTCGGCCCGGGCGGCAAACTCCGCGACCCAGTAATCTTCCATGTTTATTAAGCCAACACTTACCGGGCCAACCGAGTGCCTCCGGTGGATAGCTGCCTTTTCTTCCCCGGTAGCGACCGGGCGGCTCACTGTCAGGGACTCCACCCCCCGCCAGGCTAGCCCCGACGCGCTGACCGCAGACGCGGCTTGCTCAAGCATCGAAGAATCCGGCTCAAAAAAATCCTTGCCGACCCCCTCCGGCATATCCAGATCCAAGTGGTAGCGGCCAGACAGTACCAGGTCGCCACAGGCCAGAGCCGGGTCGACGGCTCCGCCAAATCCTAGCAATAGAAGCCGGTCTGGGCGGTTAGATGTTGACCCGTTAGTTGACACGCTATCTGACGCTTCCAACCAACGGCTCAGGCTGCGCTGAACGGCCTCTTTTCCCACGCCTACCACCAGGAACTCGGCTGCGACTCCATCCGACCGGGGACCCCACGGTTGAAGCCGAGGCTTCTGCAGCAGGTAAGAGATCTCGCTTTTCATTGGTGAAATGATAGTAAGCACCAGGTTCTAATTCTCAAACGCTACTTATTCAGATTCTAGGCGCCGGTAATTCCACCTTTGTGAGCGGCGCCGGATTTTATCAAGGTAACCCAATCCTTTGGCGTGGATATGGCCTGGAAGATAGTGGCCGACTCAAAGCCGCAGTGCATCATGCAGTTGGCGCACCTGGGGTCCCGGCCAACCCCGTACTGCTCCTCCCAAAGCTGAGGATCGTATAACTCCTCAACATCCTGCACGTGTTCGTCGGCCAGGGGATAGCAGGGCTTGCGCCAACCCATGACGGTATAGGTGGGATTGGACCAGGCCGCGCACTGATACTCCCGCTCCCCTCGCAGAAAGTTCAGATATAGCGGGTTGTTGTAAAAACGGGCACCCTTGGTTTTGGCCGGGTCCAGCAGCTCCTTGAAAATCGATTTGGCTTCCTGGCGGGTCAAGAAAAGGTCCTGGTCCGGCGCATCCTGGAAATCATAACCCGGGGAAATCATTGAGCCTTCCACACCCAGTTCCGCTACGAACTGGAACATCTCCCTCAGGTCGGCAACGTCGCTGTTTCTGAAAACGGTGGTGTTGGTACAGACCCGATAGCCCCGGCTCAAGGCCAGTTCAATGCCCGCCACGGCCTTTTTGAACACGCCTTTTCGCGCCACCGATTCGTCATGCTTCTCCTCCATCCCGTCCATGTGGACCACCCAGCAGAAATACTTGGATGGCGGAATCTTGGCCAGCTGACGCTCCAGCAGCAGGGCGTTGGTACAGCAGTAAACGAAATACCTTTGTTCCACCAGGCGATTGATGATCCGGTCGATTTGCGGGTGGATGGTGGGTTCCCCACCGGCGATGGAAACGATCGGAGCCCCGGACTCTGCCACGGCCTTGAGAGCAACATCCACGGGCATCATCTTGTCCAGCACCGGCTTGTATTCCCGAATCCGGCCGCAGCCAACGCAAGCCAGGTTGCACATTTCCAAAGGCTCCAGCATGGTAACCAGCGGGAATCGCTTTCTACCGCGCAGCTTGTTCCGCAGCAGATACCAGGCCAACCGAACCGACAGTTCGATAGGCCGCTTGGCCGGTTTCAGGGCCAGTTCCAGGGATGATTCCGTATGTTTTTTCATGTTGAGTAAACCCCTCCGGGCAGACTATGGGAGCTGCTGAGAGAGTGTGTGAAAATATCCAAATCCGTGGTATTTAAAACCTGGGTAATCGCCCTTCGACCGGGTCAGGGTGCACGGGTCTGGTTTCGTTCCTATACCAAAGCCAAGGTGGGACCTGCACGGCGGTCAATATTAAGCCTACGGGTTTCACTTTGGTATTAGCGACCATGAATCTGCGGTTCACTACCACTAATGATAATCCCTAGACTTTCATAGCAGTTTAGTGAGCTTGTCGAACCATGAACGATCGCTTCTCAAGCACCCCGGCAGAAACACCCTTCGGGCCAATGATTCAGAATTCGCGGCGGGAGAGGAAGTGCACCAGCTCTTCAATTTCCGTCCTGGCCCAGGGAGCCAGCTCGACACCAAGCAGAGCCTCCAAAGCCTGGCTGGCGCTGCGCTCGGTCAGCTGCTGGCAATGGCCGGCGGCACCAACCTGGTCCAGGACCTCCCGGACCCGCACGACGTCTGACTCCTCCATTTCAGCTTGGTTGCCGGCCCCATAAATTCGCGATAATTCCCGTCCCGACGGCCCCAGGCAATTTTCCAGGGCGTACACCACCGGGAAGGACTTTTTCCGCTGCCGAATATCGCCATCGGCGGTCTTGCCGGTGGCTTTTTCATCCCCCCAAATTCCCAGGAAGTCGTCGCGAATCTGAAACGCCCTTCCCAGATAGCTGCCGAAATTGGCGAAGGCCGCAGTGGTGGCGGAATCCCCGGTAGCCAGCAGAGAGCCTATCTCAACGGCGCTACGAATCAATGCGCCGGTCTTCAGGGCGATCATCTCCAGGTACTGATCGACAGTAATGGTGGTCTTGGTCTCGAAGACCAGGTCCCGGCACTGGCCCTCAATCATTTCCAGGTAGCTTTCGGTCAAGATTCCGGATACTTTCAGGGCCACCGCTGGCGGCACTCCGACCCCGGCGCAGTTCAAGGCCGAAAGGTCTCCCACCGATTGCATGGCGTCACCGGCCACCAGAGCCCTGGGCGCCCCCCAGAGAGACCAGACGGTTGGCTGGTGACGGCGTTCGTAACCCTGGTCCTGAATGTCATCGTGAATCAGGGAAAAATTGTGGATCAGCTCCAGGGCCGCCGCCGCGGGCAAAGCCAGAGCCGAGTCCCCATCCAGGGCCTGGCAGGCAAAAACGCACAGCGTGGGACGCAATGCCTTGCCCTGGGATGCCGGCGAGGCTGCTGGCTGCCCATGCCGGTCCACCCACCCCAGGTGGTACCGCATTACATTAGAGAGCTCGGCCAGGGGGAGCAAGGGGACTGCCTGGGAAAGCTCTCTGCCGACCATGGCCTCATATCGACCGAACATGGCAGGCAGCACGGGAGTTGATGGCTTATCGGATCGTTGCAGGCGGGTGGATCGGCTGCCCATGCTTTCCATCCAACACTGGAGGGCAAGCCGGGGGCGCAGGGCCTCAGCTACCCAGATAAGATACATCACGTGACGATGGGAGGAATCCTAGCAAAGGGCAAATAGGCTGTCAAGATTTGGTGACAATCTAGCTCCTTTGGGGCCTATTAATCACCGAAAGTCCCGGTATATTTACCACATACTAGACGAATACCGACCATGCATTTGGAGGACAGCGTCCGTTCAGCGGCATCATATGGCGTCGTTTCAGATGGAAGTAACAGAGGCCAGTTGGAAGAAAATGGTTTCCCATCCGGTTTCTATTAGTTAACAGCCCCAAGGTGGCTAATAGCCCCGAGGGATGGCTATTGGGAGCGGCTCAAGTAGTTCTGGGCCAGGAGGGAGAAGTCCTGGCCGTCAACCACTTGGTCGAAATTGAAGTCGGCCTGAGAATTGAATCTGGATTCGCCCGCCCTTCGGCCAAAGCTGGTCTTCAGCGCTTCAACGTCGGTATCGTCAACCACATGGTTGTCATCTACGTCGCCGTACCGTAAGGAATCCCATTCCACCGCCAAAGTGCGTGAGGCGGCAAGGCCGGGATTCGAAGCTGGAACTGTAACCCGAGAGGTCAGATTGCCCAGGGTGTGTCGGGCCTTGACGCGAACGTCATAGCGGGCTGGCGGCAAAATCGTGGAAGGGATATCGGCAATGCGAAACCTGCCATTTTGGTCGGAGACTATCTCCCTGAAGGTTGCCACCGGCTCATCTGACCCCTGCCGCCACTTCGGGACAACATCGGGATTCCAGAAAGTCACGACCAATTCCATTGATGAGCTTCCTGCCACCTGCCCTTCCAGGTCCAGGGTTCCGTCGGGGTGGCCAACTCTGACCGTGGCCAGAGGGCTGCCGGCAGATAAGGCAATGGGTAGCTTCTCTCCGGACTCCGAGAGACTTATCGCTTGAAATGGCAGGGAGGCTTCCGTGTTGGGGGACACCTGAATGCTTCCCGGGCTTTGACCGAAGAACACGATTCGCCCAATGAGCCAGCGGTCACGGCTGGAGCCAGAGGAGGCCAAAGGCTGGGGTTTTCTCGAGCCCAGCAGAGCAACCGCATAGTCCAACTGCCCCGTTTCCTCGTTAAACCGATTCTGGACGGTATAGTAGTCGGCATCTGGGCCCGGGGTTTCCTCTTCAAGCCGGACCAATCCCTCCAGGGCGTACCGGGAATGGCCTCGCTCACGCACCGGCAGCCCGACCTTTGATTGCCCGATTGATTGGCCGGCCCGTGACTGCGTCACCAGCCGGAGTTCACCATCCCCCGCGAGGTTGAAATGAGTTTCCCAAGCCACCAGGTTCAAGGGTTGATCCCGGTGGTCTGGGGCCGAGCCGCTGATAAATAGGTCCAGAGCTGCTTGCTCGCCGACCGGTACGTTCAGCTCCCTTTGACAGGGCTCTACCGCAGCCCGGCACACCTCCATAAAAGCCACGGGGTCGTTTGACAAGGCTGGGAGCCAGACCGGCAGCCCAACTAAGAAGCTCGACAGGGCGGCGACGATTACTGCGGAACCAACGGGCAAGCCGGGCCAAGGCCAGCTTTTAGAATAGGAAGGAAGGCCACGGGTCCCCCAGAGGAGTAGCTTCCGGAGGGGTAGCTCAATGAAGGACAGCTTAATGACCAGGGGTTTCCGCGGCGGCCCCTTGAGAAGGGGAGAACTCATGATCTTCACAGGCCACCCAGCGGGAGCCATCTTCGTAGACCTCTTTTTTCCAGATGGGCACTATCTCTTTGACCCGGTCCACCACTTTGTGACAGGCGTAAAAGGCTTCCTTGCGGTGAGGGGCGGCTACGGCGACGATCAGGGAGATCTGCCCGATATCGACCAGGCCAGTCCGATGGGAAATTGCCACGTCCTCAACTCCAAATTCCTGCTGCATTTCCCGGCATATTTCTTCCAGCTTTTTCAAGGCCATATCGTAATAGGCCTCGTATTCCAGGCGCAGCACCCGCTTGCCCTCAAAATGGTCCCTGGTAGTGCCCAAAAAGGTTACCACCGCGCCGTTCCCATCCCGGCGAACCAAGTTGGTCACCCGCGCCGGGTCCAGAGGCTGGTCAGTAATTTCAATCATCCCCTAACCTCCACTGACCGGGGGAATGAGGCAGACCTCGTCCCGCTCATTGAGCACCGTGTCAGGTTCCGCGTAGTCGGTGTTGACCGCAACCACTATGCTCACCTCCGGAGGCGCCAACCCGGGGTGACGCCGCCGCACTTCGGCGGTAAGGTCGGCCACCGTAGCCCCGGCCGGTAGGTCCAGCGAGGCCCTACTGCATCCGGCTCGCTCTCGATACAGGGCAAAGAATCTGACTTCAATTTTCATCAAGACCCTTTTCCAACAATAACCCTTCTGGCGCTAAGCTCAGACCCAGTATACACACCACTGAAGGTCATGCCGAGCCTCAGCAACAATTTTTACGAGGCCACTATACTCCTGGCGGCACCATTCCTTATGAGTCAATTCGCTTCCTGCAGGCAGTCCTAAACATGGCGTTCCGGGATGATATATTTGTTCACCCTCCCTGGTCTAGGCTTGGGGTTAAGATGGTTCCAACTGCCCTTTAAGAGTCTGGGTGAAAGGATTTCAGACCTTAGTAATCAAGATAGGGGTCATCGCCCCTCGAAAGGCTCAGCGCGAACGGATCGGGTTCGCTTCCTGGTGAGCTTGCCGAACCGTGAGCGATTGCTTCTCACACACCCTCTATGGAAACCAAACCGGGTTCACCCCCGGGGTAGTCCCAGACCTCGGTTGGCGATAACGTTGCGTTGAATTTCCGACGTTCCGGCGGCGATGGTGCCGGAGAAGCTCATCATCCAGTTCTCCTGAATCCGCCCCTGGAGCGGCGCCCACTTGTCCCGCCGGTTCAGGAAACCGTACATTCCCAGTACCTCCATGCAGGTTTTGGTCACCCGCTGCACCGTCTCACTGCCAAACACCTTGCTCATGGAGGCTTCTTTGTTGGGTACCAGCCCCTCTCCCTGCATAAACGCCACATTGTACGCGATAAGCCTGGCTACCTCGCATTCGATGTAGCGGTCGGCCATCTGGTTGCGCACCCAGGGGACTTGTGCCAAGACTTGTCCATTGCGTTTGGTGTCCGCGGCATAGCGCCAGGTATCGTCCAGCAAGCGGCGACCGTTGGCCGAGTAGTCGATGCCGGACCGCTCGAAGTCCAGCAGGGTCACCGCCACGTACCAGCCCCGGTTTTCCTCCCCAACCAGGTTGCCGGCCGGGACCCGCACATTGTCGAAAATCACCTGGTTAAAGTCGTGCCTGCCGGCCATGTTGACAATGGGTCGCACCTGAATTCCCGGAGTTTTCATGTCCACCAGGAAAAAGCTGATGCCCCGGTGCTTGGGAGCATCGGTGTCGGTGCGGGCCAGCAGCATGATCCAGTCGCCCCTATGGGCCATAGAGGTCCAAATTTTGCTCCCGTTTATGACGAACTCGTCGCCGTCTCTAACTGCGCGAGTGTTTAGAGAGGCCAGGTCTGACCCTGTCTCGGGCTCGCTGTATCCCTGGCACCACTGAACCTCTCCCCGGGCTACCGGGGGCAGATGCAGACTTTTTTGCTCCTCGGACCCGTGCATCATCAGGGTAGCGCCCATCATCCGCACCCCAAAGTTATCCCGTCCGGGGGCCCGATAATAGGTCATCTCATCGTTGAAGACGGCAGACCGCACTGGCGAGGCTTTCTGGCCTCCATACTCCTCCGGCCAGTGCATGGTCAGCCAGCCCCGGTCGGCCAGCTTCTGGCGCATTTGCTTGGTAGCTGTCCAGCTGGCATCGTCGGACCCCCGGTCAGCGTCATCCCATTCGGGCGAACGCTCTTGCCGGATAAATTCGGTCAATTCTCGGCGAAAGGCATCGTCTTCGGCGCTAAATGCGAATTCCACGGGACCCTCCTGTCGCAGGACTAATAAAAAATAATAGGGGCCTGGTAAATGCTGACAGCAGTCTGTATCTTATCATTTGTTGTCGGCCCTCTAGAGGGTGCTCGGCATCACGGCATCAGCCGCTGGCCTAGACCTGGCTGTAGCCGGTACCCGGCAACTCCGGGTCCACGCCTCTGCCTCGGGCCTCGGTCATCCGGCCGAACTCCTTGAGAAGCTGCTGACTGTAGGTTACCCGGCCGGTAGTCTGGTCCCAAGGTTCGGTCGCCAAGAGCAAAACGGCCTGGGCCATCAGGTCCGGCGGCTCGCCCCGAGGGTCGTCCATGCCGCTGACCAGATTATGGAAGACGGTTCCGGGCGTCGGCACCACCTGGGATGGGGCAACACAGGTCACCGAGATGCCGTATTGGTACACCTCCATCGCCAACCCCTGAGTGAAACGCTCCAGGGCGGCCTTCTCCGCGCCATAACAGGTACCGCCGCTGTCTGCGGGGGCGTCAGGGTAGGGCCCCCGTCCCGGTCCGACCGCAGCTCCGGAGGAGATGTTGACGATGCTGCCGCTGCCCCGGGGAATCATATCCTCCAAAACCAGCTTGCTCAGCAAGAAAGGGGCGTGGAAATTCACCGCCCAAGAACGCATCCACCGATTGAGTGGATATTCCTTCACCGGGATGTAGTAGGTCAGCGCTGCGTTGTTGACCAGCAGGTCTACCGGCCCGTAAATGGCCCGAGTTTCCTGAACCAGCTTTTCGCAGTCCTCGGGAAGGGAAATGTTCACAGGAACCGGCGTCGCCTCACCACCGGCCTCCCGAATGGTTCCGACAGTATTCTCCAGAGAGCCCTCCAGCGGGTGGTCACCCTCCCGGACTGTGCGGGCAGCGCAGATAACCCTGGCGCCTTCCGCGGCCAGCAGCCGGGCGATTTCAGCGCCGATTCCGCGGCTTGCTCCGGTAACTATCGTGGATTTTCCGTCCAACTTTCCCATTATCGGTCTCCGGGGGTGCTTGATTTCTATTAGGATTAGTCTTGTCGGTTCAATCGTCCGGCCCGGGTAGGAAACCCTCTTTCGTTCAGCTACTCGCTGCATCTAGATCGATGAGGCGGTAGAGCGGCGGGCTCCAGCCCAAAAGAGCATAGAACCGAAATGCCTTGCAACAAAGCAATCCTAACCGCTTTTAGGTATTTTTTCACGGCGCCTGGCGTCATGCCCGGCATCAGCTTTTCATGAGTCAGATTGGTGACTTGACGTGACCTTGGCGGTCAAGTAAAATCCCCAAGGCATATTCGATTTGGTGATACTAGGAATCGCTTCGACGATTATGCAATAATCCATCTGCTTTCAATATTGTGTTGTTAGGAATAAGGTAGGTAACACCAGTATTTGGGATAGCTGACCAAAGTTGTCAGGGCATTTATCCACCTATTAATAATTGGAGGCGCACATATGGCTCGATCCCTATTACATCCGGTTAGAGTTCTTCTCCCGTTACTTTTGGCGCTAGTTTTGATGGTTGCCGTCGCCTGTGGATCTGCTGAGCAACCAACGCAGGCTCCGGTGGCAGCCGCTACGCAGGCTCCGGTGGCAGCCGCTACGCAAGCTCCGGCAGTAGCCGCGACACAAGCTCCGGCTGTGGCCGCTACGCAAGTTCCTGCCGCCCAAGCCACCAAGGCTCCAGATCCGACCCAGGCTGTGGTCATGGTGGAAGGGAAGTACGGTCAACACGTAAACATGTGGGCCTATGCCGACACCAGGGACTGGGACCCCCTTGGCTCCGCATCCCTATCCAGCGTCATCTCCTACTCCCAGCTTTATAACCAGTTGGTCCAGTACGACACCACCAATACCAGCGATGTGGTCTGCGACCTGTGCGCCAGCTGGGAGGTCAGCAACGGGGGTCAAACCTTTACATTTGAGCTCCGCGATGGCATCAAGTGGCAAGACGGACAGGACCTGACCGCCGAAGATGTGGTCTATGGTCTCCAGCGTTTCATGAACCCAGAGGTCTCCATCGGCCGGTCCGGGCTCTTCCGGAACTACACCCTCACGAAAGAAGAGGGCGGGGTGAAGCTCATCGATCCCAGTACTCTGGAGATTAATCTCCAGTTCCCCTCCGCGGCCTTCCTCAAGTTCCTGGCCATCGATTATGTCAAAATTCTCCCCAAGCATCTGGATGGGATCGACCTGAACCAGGCGGAAAACATCATTGAGCACAAGGCCGGCTCCGGTCCCTTCATCCTGGACGAATACCAGCGGGGCAACTTCTACAAGGTATCCAAGAACCCCAACTACTTCAAAGAAGGGCGGCCCTTCTTCGACAGCATCGACCACTTCATCATCGCCGACCGGTCCCGAGCCGCCGCCTCCGCAAAGGCTAACCAGACCGATATGCGCAACTCAGGAAATAGCTACGACAAGGAGGTAGTGGATCTTCCGAAAAATACGAATGGCGAGTGGATTACCTACGCTCTGCCCCCCTCCTTCAACGTGGGCCTGATGATCAACGTCAAGAAGGAGCCTTTCAGCGATCCCCGGGTTCGGAGGGCCATCTACCTGGCCATGGACCGGCAGCAGATCAACGAGTTGGTGATGGACGGGACGGGCGGCGTGACCACCATCTTCGCGCCAGGCATGGCCTACTCCGCAGAGGAAGGCGCAACCTGGCCGGGAGTACGGCCCAAGGACACTCCCGGTGGGCAGGAAGACTTGGTTGAAGCCAAGCGGCTGATGGCGGAAGCCGGGTTCCCCGATGGCTTTAAGACCACCTATGACGCCAGGATGGTTTCTTTCTACACGCCCATGTGCCAGGTAATCAAGGAGCAGTTGAAGGCTACCCTGGGAATCGATGGCGACATCCGCACCTGGGAGAGCGCCGCCGGCTATCAGCACTACAACGCGGCCCGGGCTCCGGATGCCGAAGGTGACTGGGAGTTGGCCTGCCAGGGCGAGGGCACCACGGTGCTCGACTTCGACGGCATATATGGCGGCGTTTACCGGAAGGGCGCGACCCGCAACTACACCGACTGGTCTCACCCGTTGATCGAAGAACTCTTCGAGAAGCAGAAGGTGGAGCAGGATCCGGCAAAGCGGATTGAGATCAACCGGGAGGCCGCGGATTTCCTCAGCAGCTTCGAGGACAATCACTTCATAACCGCGGGATGGGGCGGGTTCTTCTGGCCCCAACACCGGGATATCAGAGGCTTCCAGGTTCCAGAGACAGTGCAGTACGGGTTCAAGCACGAAGACTTGTGGTTGGACCGGTAAGTACCTGAAATACTGGAGTTGAACGATATGGCCTGCCCCACAAAGGGAGCAGGCCATCGGGTATCCGAAGTGGAAGAACTTATACGTCTCAAGGGACGGAAAGGTACTAGATGCGACAGTACACTATAAAAAGAATAGGTCTCTTCATTCCCACAATTCTCCTGGTGACGCTAATCGTTTTCGTGGTGATGCGTCTAATCCCGGGAGACCCGGCCATCGCCATGCTGGAAGAGGAAGGGGGCGGGTCTTACACTCAAGAAGACCTGGCGCGTCTGCGCGCCGAACTGGGCACCGACCGGCCGATGGTCGTCCAGTACGGTGACTGGATTTGGGGAGTCGTGCGGGGCGATTTCGGTGAATCCTTGTGGTTCAAAGCTTCGGTCATGGTGGAGCTCAAAGAGCGCATCCCCATTACGATAGAGCTGGCCGTTTTCGCCATTGTCCTGTCTATGCTGGTCGCCGTGCCCTTGGGTGTGTTGTCGGCGATCAAACCGGACACTCCGATGGACTACGGCGCCCGCTTCCTCACCTTGGCCGGGATCTCGATGCCCACCTTCTTCACGGCCATTCTCATAATGCTGTTCCTGGTCCGGGTGTTTGGCTGGCTGCCCGCGCTGGGGTATGAAGACCTGTGGAGCGATCCGTGGACCAATCTACAACAGATGATCTTTCCGGCCCTGGCCTTGGCCTTCTACGACATGGCCTTCATTGGCCGAGTAACCCGATCCGCCATGGTTGAAATCCTGAGAGAGGACTACATGCGGACGGCCCGGTCCAAAGGGCTAACAGAACGAGTGGTG
>JADFQT010000189.1:3802-5182 GCA_022561675.1 Chloroflexota bacterium | reverse complement strand
GCCAGTGTTGTTGGCAGGCTCATCCATGGCAAGCTTGTTGCGCGCACCGCTGATGGTAAACCCTTCCACATATAACAAATTGCGGATCTGACGTACAAGCACTACGTCTTGACGTCGGAAGTATCGTCGGTTTCCACGCCGTTTAACCGGTTTGAGTCGGGGAAATTCCTGCTCCCAGTAACGTAGCACGTGCGGCTTTACCGCACACAATTCACTGACTTCACCGATAGTAAAGTAACGCTTGCCTGGGATTGGCGGCAGCTCGAAATTATCCGCTGGATCCAGCATTCAGCTTAGCCCGCTCCTTCATCTTGGCACGTAAGCCAGCATTCTGCTCGACCCGCTCCTTTAGCTTGTGGCTAGCGCGGAAAGTGACTACGCGTCTGGCAGAGATGGGGATTTCTTCGCCGGTTTTCGGATTTCTCCCCGGTCGCGGGCTCTTATTGCGCACCCCAAAATTCCCGAATCCCGAGATCTTTACCTGCTCCCCCTCCGCCAACGCAGCGCGGATTCTCTCAAAAAACAACTCGACGAATTCCTTCGCTTCTCGCTTGTTTAAGCCCAATTCATTGAATAAACACTCGACCAAATCGGCTTTCGTCAGTGCCATTTTCCGCGTCCTTCTTGCCTATTTTAGGCTACTTTTTTCTGAGCTCTGCCCCCAGACCCGCGTAGAGAGAATCGATAACCCGCACTGTGATTGCTTCAATTATCTCCTCTTTAAGAGTGCGCGAAGAGTCCTGCAAGGTCAAGCCTAGAGATAAACTTTTTCTTCCGGAATCAATGCCTTCGCCGCGATATTCGTCAAAAAGCTGCAAGTCGACGAGGAGCTCGCCGGCAGCCGCGGCAGCACAATCCAGCACCGCTTGGGCCGGCACTCCTGCATCCACCATGAAGGATAGATCCCGGCGAATGGCCGGAAATTTAGAAACTTCACTGAATTGTGGAACTTTCGCGGTTTGTAAGACCGAAATACGTACTTGAAACAGAAAAACGGGGTCATCCAGGTCCAATTTTGCGACAAACTCCGGATGAAGTGCCCCCAACCACCCTACATTGGCGCCGTTCTTGGTGATTTCGGCGCTTTGGCCGGAGTGCAGCGCCGGATGTTGGCCCGGTAGAAGCTGAAACTCATCGCGACTTCCCGTTACCTGTAGCAGCGCCTCCAGATCACCCTTGGCGTCGTAGAAGTCGACAGCACGGGCTTCACTGCCCCACTGCTCGGGCAGAACGGGCCCCATGAGGGCGCCACCTAGCATCAACTCTTGTACAAGATCCTTACCCGTACCGACGAAGCACCGCCCCAGTTCGAATAAACGCAATCGTGATTGTTGGCGATTTCGGTTGTACACCACCGCCTGCAGTAGGCCCGGCCACAGG
>JADFQT010000189.1:0-3752 GCA_022561675.1 Chloroflexota bacterium | reverse complement strand
TATGGGATTTCGCAAGGTCATCGGCTCGGTTGCTGGCTCAAGGAGGCGTTGTAGCGCCGGGTCGACGAAGCTATAAGTAATAACTTCCTGGTAGTCACGGTCCGCTAAGACAGCCTTAAATCGCTCCGCCGGAATATGATTTTCCGACGCAAACCTAGACCCCATGGAGATTCGCGGCATTTGACTTGGTAGACTTTCAAAACCGTACACGCGCGCCACTTCTTCGACGAGATCCTCCTCGCGCTCGATATCAAAGCGGTGGGAGGGTGGGGTGACGCGCCAACCGTCACCACGCTTGCGAACGCGCATGCCCAAGCGTGTCAGAATGCCCTGTGTCTTAGACACCGGCAACTCTTGGCCAAGCAACTGAGTAAGCCGGCGCCGGCGCAAGGTAACGCTAGCACGCTTGGGCACGTGACGGGTCAAACTCTCTTCTAATATGGGCCCTGGTCTGCCGCCAACAATATCGAGCAATAACGACGTCGCACGCTGCATCGCTTGACGTTGCAAATAAGGATCGACACCACGCTCAAATCGAAACGACGATTCGGTCTGCATGCCCAGGCTACGTGCACGACCGGCAATTGTCTGTGGTCGAAAGTATGCGCTCTCGATAAGCAGGTTGTGCGTCTTATCCGTCACGGCTGAATCTAGCCCCCCCATAATGCCGGCAAGCGCCACCGGCCCGTTGTGATCGGCAATCAGAAGCGTACCCGCCTGGATGCGCGGTCTGGTTCCATCGAGTAACGTTAGCGATTCGTTCTTTTTTGCGTGACGCACACGAATGCCGCCAACCAATTTATCGAGATCGAAGACATGCATCGGTTGACCGAGCTCGAGCATTACGTAGTTGGTGACATCCACCACGTTGTTGATAGGCCGCATCCCCGCCCTGGTCAACCGCTCCTGCAACCAATGGGGCGAAGGGCCTATGCTCACGCCGCTGATGATGCTGGCAGTGTAGCGGTAACACAGGTCCGGGTCCGCAACGCTGATGGAGACTCGCTCCGTGATGTGGGGACCAGCTTCCGGGTAGCTGATTTCCGGCTCTCGCACGGTGCCGCCCGCCAAGGCCGCAACCTCGTGGGCGACCCCCAGCATGGACAAACAGTCCAACCGGTTGGGGGTAAGCTCCAAGTCCAGTATGGTGTCGCCCAGGTAGCTGTCCAGGGGCTCTCCTATAGGGGCTTCGTCAGGAAGCACAATAATGCCGGTGTGGTCGTCACCCAGGCCCAGCTCCAACTCGGAGCAAATCATTCCCTGGGACACCACGCCTCGAATGGTGGCGGGTTTCAGCGGCTCATGCTTGCCGGAGTGGGTGTTGAACAGGTTGGCGCCCACGCTAGCAAAACAGATTTTTTGGCCCTCGGCAACGTTGGGGGCGCCACACACTACCTCCACTTCCTTTCCGCCGGTGTTCACCCGGCACAAGCTCAGCCGGTCGGCTTGGGGATGAGGCCCCACGGTGATAACCTGGCCCACCACGCATTCGTTCCAACCGCCGATACGGACAACTTCAGCGACCTCTACCCCGGCCATGGTCAGGCGATGGGCAAGCTCCTCCGCCGGGATTTCTATGTCGACGTAGTCTCGCAGCCAGCTAAGCGGTACTTTCATACACCTTGGACCCAAGGTACCACAAACATATTCCAATGACCGGGTTCATATTTGACCCGATCGTCAAGTACTCAACTGAACGGGGCGGATTAGAAATATCCGCCGGGAATCCCGGCCAATTCTGCGTTGCCATCCAGTAGGGTATGCTTGAAAAACAAAGGAAACCTTGTCAGAACTGGCGCAAAAACCGCAGGTCGTTGGAGTAGAACAAACGGATGTCCTCAATGCCGTACTTAAGCATGGCAATGCGCTCCGGCCCCAGACCAAAAGCAAACCCGGTATACTTCTCCGGGTCGTAGCCTACTCCGGCCAGCACTCGCGGATGTACCATGCCGGCGCCCATTATCTCGATCCAGCCGCTGTCCCGGCAAATGCGGCATCCACTCCCCCGGCCGTCACAAGCGAAACAGTCTATGGACATGTCCACGCCGGGCTCAACGAAAGGGAAATAGTCACAGCGGAAGCGGACTTTGCGGTCCGCTCCGAATAACCTGCGGGCGAACTCGTAGAGAGTACCCTTGAGGTCCGCGAAGGTGATGCCGTCGTCCACCGCCAGACCTTCCACCTGGTAAAAGTGCCACTCGTGGGTCGCGTCCGTGGCCTCATACCGGTAGCACTTCCCTGGCACCACCACCCGGATTGGAGGCTGGCTGGCCTCCATCACCCTGGCCTGCATGGGAGAAGTATGGGTGCGGAGTAGCATGGGTTGCTCTCCGGCCTCATTCGAGTAGTCAATCCATAAGGTGTTCCACATGTCCCGGGCCGGGTGACCTTTGGGAATGTTCAGCATTTCAAAGTTGTAATGATCCCACTCCACCTCAGGACCCTCGACAATCCCAAAGCCCATGGCCACAAAAGCGTCGCAAATTTCTCGCAGGATTTGGGTGGTGGGATGCAGGCGTCCCAGGGCCATAGGCCGTCCCGGCAGGGTGACGTCGATGCTGTCCTGAAGACCAATCCGGGCCAATTCACCCTCGGATATCTCCCTGGTCCGCCGCTCCAGCCGCTCCTCCAGGGTTCGCTTGGCCTGGTTCGCCAGGGCACCGGTGGTTCGACGTTGCTCCAAATCCAACTGGGACAGCCCACGTAACATGAGGGTCAGCCGGCCCCGCCGGCCCAGGTAAGCAACCCGCCAAGCCTCCAGCGATTCCTGGTCGCTTAGCCCCTCCAACTCCTGGACCGCCGCCTGAGTCAACTCCTCAATTGACCGGGGAGTGAGTCCCGATACTTCTGGTGATTCTGGCAACGCTGACAACTCTCGACTTGGCTAACTCAATATACTTTCAGCGGGTGCGATACCCCGGTAGCCCCGGTTTAAACCCGCCGTTCTGGGCTGATGGGAATGTAGTTCTGGTTGGGCTGGGCTGAGCTCTCTCCACGGCCTGCCGCGCAACGGGAAGTTCCCGAGTGGCGATGGAAGAACCTGCACAGAGAAGCGACTAACGGCCGTGACTGAAAATCGTAACATTCAGCCAATCCATTATAGGAATCGCGTCAGGTTGAGGTCAAGCTTAGAGGCCGGCCGGCCGCCGCAACTGACACGAAACCATTGAATCAGAACATATGTTCTGTTATCTTAGTTTCCATCGCATCCGAGACTAAGAGCGCCTAACAAAATGCTTACATGCCAACATAGGCCATTCCGCACTTTGGTAAAAAGGAACACCGCGAGCAAGCGTCGTCGTTCCGGCGCAGGCCGGAAAGACGATGGTTCTTTTTGTTAGAAGCTCTTAGTCTGAAGGGGAGAGTATCGAGATGACCACCAGCCCCCAAACGTGGACCGAAGAAACAGTCAAGGCCGCTGGCACCGACCTCCGGATCGTCAAGGGAGGCACCGGTGAGCCGCTGCTTATTCTCCACGATGAGATGGGCCACTACGCCTGGTTCCGCTTCCACGAAGCCTTGGCCCAGCAAAACACGCTCCACATTCCCTCTCATCCCGGTTTCGGGAACACTCCTCCCCAAGAATGGATTATGAACGTCCGGGACATGGCCGGGTGGTACCTTGAAGCCCTGGAGGACCTCGCCTTGGGACCGGTTAACGTGGCTGGCTTTTCTCTGGGCGGTTGGCTGGCCGCGGAAATGGCCGCCATGTGCCCCCATCTCTTCAAAAAGCTGGTGCTGGTAGCTCCGAC
>JADFQT010000008.1 GCA_022561675.1 Chloroflexota bacterium | reverse complement strand
CGAACAGAGCTAAAGGAACCCTTAGTCGGCGGCTCGGGGAGGAACCGGGGGTTGCGGAGGTTGTGGGAATGGTACCTATGGCCTGCCCTGAGCCGTCCCGGGCACAAAATTGCGCCATATGTTCTTCAATCTGTTCCTATTTGGCGACCATTCAGCCCCCGGTTCTCAACCAGCCAGAAATATAGTGTGGATATGGTGTGGGGATGGTGGGGTAGGTGGGGTAGGTGGGGGGTTTTCTATTTTTTTCTGGCGGATCAAAAAGGGAGAGGATGCGATGATCGATAAGGTTAATTCCAAACGGCCCCTGGTTCTGATGGCGTTGCTGATGCTGGGGATGGCGCTGATGGTGGTCAGCGCGAACTCGGCCTACGCTACTCATGATGGCGGCGAGCTTCCCCTTACCCTTCCCTTCACGGACGGCTTTGGGGATCCGAAAGACTCTAATTCTAATGATGTGATTCACTGGGATGAAATCGAAAGAGAGGGTCATGACGAGGATTGTGCCGTAAAGAATCACAAGGGCGATATGGCCCTGCAACTAAGTAACGGGTGTGATGCGTATGTGACCTTCGAGGTTCCGTACGGTGCCAGCCTCGTCGTGGAGTACGACTGGGGCTATCACACCACCGGCGGCACGCATGACGATGGTCGCCTGGAGGTGCGGGTGGTACAGTTGGAGCGGTCGAGCGAGACCGACGCCCTAAATATCGTGAGCACCGGCCCGACCCAGATCGAATCTTTCCAACCACGCCAGGCACAGTCGAATGCCGGCCCCATTTACACCGGGAGAGTAGACTTTGACTTTCTGGCGAGCACAACGGAACAGCTTACAACTATTATTCAAGTCCATTTTGTGGGGACTTCCACAGGGGGTAGAGACTGGGCCTGGGTCGATAACGTAAATATCACCAGGGATTCTCCCCTACCTGAACACACAGTCTCCTGGACCCAGGGCTACTACCATAACGATGGTGAAGTCTTGACCTGTGATGTCCTCGCAGAGATGAGCCGCGATCCCCTTGCCGCGATGAATGTGGAGGCTATCACCGGGATAACGACCATCTTGGCCTCACCCAGCGTTGACGTGGACATCTCTGCATCTGCGGAGGACTTCGAAGAGGTCACGACTCCGAGGGATGTGACCCGTCTCTGCTTCTTCCTGGTTGGCGACCAGGGCGGCCAAGATGACTGCAGCTTCCTGACCGCCGGAAAGCTGCTCGACGAAAATGGGCGCTGCAAGCCCAAGAGCAACCTGGCCGCCCAGGATATAACCCTGCGGCTCAACCTGAATCTGGATCTCGTCTACGGCGAATGGGGAGTTGATGATGATGTAGAGTTTAGACCCATATATTTGGACTACTACCTGAATATCGACCCGGTGCCGGACCCCGCCGGGTATATCGTCTATCCCCTGGCGAATACCTTCGGGGACGAGGCACTGGGCACCTGTGGCACCGTAGACGCAACCATCGCGGGCCTGTGTGCTACCGGCCTTGCCGAGCTGACGGATTTGGGTGGCTTGGTCCAGCGGCTGGATGATGCGGGCACTACCGTGGGAGATATGCTGTTGGCGGCCGACGCCCTTCTCCTGTCAGGTGCAACCGTCACAACAACTCACACTATCAACACCGTGGAGCTCACCCAGCTTCAGATTACCGACATCCTGAGCCTGATCAACAAATCCTACGACGAGGGAATCCCCACTGGTGTGGTGACTGCCTGGGACTATGACTAAGGTCGGTCAGCTCAAGAATACCGTAGCCGAACCGGTGTAAGGTCCGAACTTGATAACCCGGTCGCCCTCCAGGAGGGTGGCCGGGTTGCTAGGTTCGGGGTGATGAGGATAGTTGGGCTTGGGCCATACCGGCCACCGCGGGCTCCGCTTAGGCTTAAGTAAAAAAGCTAAATTACTCCCTCGTCCCTTAATTGGGTCAAGGCATCCTGGTCCAAGCCCAGCAGCTCTCCATATAGCTCCTCGTTGTGCTCCCCATACTTGGGAATCGGGCCGGCGGTGGTCGGTGTTTTGGAGAATTTGATGATGCTGGGACCAGGCACCAGCATCTTCTTTCCGCCCGGCTCGTCGATGTCCATCTCCATCATCACCTCCCGCTCCCAGATGTGGGAGTCCTCCAATACCTCCGGAATGCTCATGGCCCGGCCAACCGGAATGTCCGCCCCGACCAGTGCCTCCTCCGCCTCCTTGACCGTTCGCTCTTCGGCCCAAAGGTGGAGAAGCTCCATGCGGACCTCCGCCTTGTCCGTGGCGAACATGGGGGCGGCGAATTCTGGGTCTTGGGAAAGCTCGTCGTAACCCATCACCTTCAGCATGCGCTCCCACATTCCGGCCCGGGCCGCACCGGTTGTGATCCAGCCATCCTGGCATTGTATAAAGCTGCCACTGCGCATAAAGTCGTCGTTACCCGTCTCGTGGCACATGGCCAGGGCAACCTCCTCCAGGGTGATACCCCCGTCCAGCATGGCCACCTCCAGCCACTGGCCCTCGCCGGTCCGGTCCCGGTACCTTAGCGCTCCCAAGATTCCGATAGTGGCGTGGAGGGCGGCGGTGCGGTCCATGATGGGACCTTCGGCCATGATGGGACGGTCGAATCCCCGCCCGGTCTGATGACCAATGCCGCTCATGGCTTGAATAATGGGGTCGAAGCACTGCCGGTCTCGGTAGGGGCCGTACTGACCGAAACCGGAGACCGACGCCAGAATGATGCCGGGGTTGACCTGGCTCAACACCTCATAGCCAAACCCCATTTTTTCCATTGTTCCGGGACGAAAATTCTCCAGGACAACGTCGGCCAGTTTCACCATATCCAGGAAGATTTCCTTCCCCTTTTGGTGGCGGGTATTCAGGCTGATGCTTTTCTTGCCCCGATTATAGGCAGCGAACTGGACACTCATGTCTCCGACAAAGGGTCC
Source organism: Chloroflexota bacterium (assembly GCA_022561675.1). Lineage (GTDB taxonomy): Bacteria > Chloroflexota > Dehalococcoidia > Lucifugimonadales > UBA3495 > JADFQT01. The sequence continues at coordinate 15,490 of JADFQT010000008.1, read as the reverse complement.
GGAGTTACGCAGATCGCCGCCTTTGCGCCACTCCACCTTGATCACCTCAGCCCCCATGTCCCGCAGCACCAGACCGCCGCGAGGCGCAGCCTGCCAGCGGGCCAACTCCAGTATCCGAACCCCTTCCAGGACGCTCGGCCCACTATTGGCCATCAGTCTTCTCCTGCCGGTTAACTGCTGAAACAACAAAATCCGGAACCACCAGACCGCCGCGAGGTGCTGCATGGACCGCCGCCGCCGCGATAATTATTGGGGGAGCTATCGGGCGGGCCGCTTGACCAGTATGTCCGTACCGTCTAGCCGGACCTCATAAACCGGGATGGGACCGAACTCGGCGTACTTGCCGGGAAGTTGATCCCCGGTTACCACATTGTATGTGGCTCCGTGGAGCGAACAACGAACCTCCTCTCCATTCAATTCGCCGTAATTAAGCTGTTGGAATTGATGAGCGCAAATATTGGAGCAGGCATGAATTTTGCCATCCAGGTTGACCAGCAGGATCTCATGCATGCCTATGTCTACCCGCATCATCTCGCCCGGCGGAAGTTTATCCAGACTCGCCACTTTAACGAAGTCTTCGTCTGCCAACGGCTTTCCTCCTTCAGTCTGGTGCCTAATCCCAAGGGAGCCGAACGCCCGCTGGAATCACCCCGGCGAAATCAGCAGAAAACTCAGCCCTCGGGTAGCTGAAACAACCTTACGATTATATAACAAGAAACCAGCCTAAACTTATGCCAAGATGAAGCGCGCAGAGATTGGTATGGCGGTCCATGTAGATCCCACCTTGGCTTTCCTATGGGAAATTCTTTATTGAGCCTGGGTCGACTCATAGTATAATGCCCTCAATCTGGAGGGGTGGATATGGTACGGGCGCAGCCGGGCAGCAAGGTCAAGGTCCATTACACCGGGAGATTGGCCGATGGGCAAGTGTTCGACTCCTCTTTGGACTCTTCTGCGGACTCTTCCGGGGACTTTTCCGGGGACTCTTCCGAAATAGGAGAACCCCTGGAATTCGTCATCGGCAGCGGCCAGATGATTCCCGCCTTCGAGCAGGGCGTCATCGGCATGGAGCCGGGAGAATCCAAAACTGTGAAAATCCCAGCCGAACAAGCCTACGGCCCCCACCGTCCTGAGGCTGTGATAGAGGTGGAGCGAAGCCAGTTTCCCACCAGCATGCCTCTGGAAGTGGGGAGCGTATTACAGGGAAACGCGCCCAACGGAGAGCAGGTGCCTTTCACCGTGGTGGAGGTTACCGCCAGCCGGGTGACGTTAGACCGCAATCATCCCCTGGCGGGCAAGGACCTTATCTTTGAAATCAAACTGGTGCAGGTGGAGTAACCGCCCGCTTGCCTCCGTATCTGCGGGTTGACTATCTAACTATCTCAAAACGTGGTTCGACAGGCTCGCCACGAACGGATAAATAACACCGCCCGTTCGTCCTGAGCTTGTCGAAGGACGGTCCACCCGGAATACAAGAGCTTCGAGATAATTTCTATATTGGCTGGGCAAACTGTTGCTGGCCCAGGGTCTGATAGGTGACGGGGCTGATCGCGGTGAGCCCGGCGTCCACCGGCAGAGTAATGCCGTTGACCCAGCGGGACTCGTCGCTGGCCAGGTACAGGGCGGCGTAGCCAACGTCCCAAGAGTCCCCCTCGGTGCGCAGAGGAGCGGCGCTCTTTCGGATTTCCCGCAGGTCGTCATCCATGCGGGGCGCGACCATGGGAGAGTAGATCAGACCTGGGGCGATGCAGTTGACCCGAATTCCATCCGGCCCGTGGTCGGCAGCCATCGACATGGTCAAGCCAATCACCGCGGCTTTGGAAGCAGTGTAGGGCGTGCTGCTGTGGGCGCGGAGCCCGGCTATCGATGATATGTTGATGATGGAGCCGCCGCCGGTTTCCATCATCTTGGGAATGGCAAACTTGCTGCTGAGCACAATACTCTTCACGTTGACCGCCATGACAAAATCCCAGTCTTCCTCCTGGACCTCCACCACGGTTCCCCGGCGGGATATACCCACGTTATTGTCCAGCACGTCCAGGCGTCCGTAACGCTCCACCGCCGCCTCAACCATGCGCCGGCAATCCTCCGCGCTGGTAACGTTGGCTTCGAAGGCCGAAGCTTCGCCGCCCTCCTGACGGATCAGTTCCAGGGTCTCCTCGGCTCGTGCCAGCACCTGGTCCGCCAGCAATACCTTTGCTCCCTCCCGGGCGAACAGCACCGCCGCCGCCTTCCCGTTGCCAATCCCCGGCCCGCTGGAACCGGCGCCGGTCACGATGGCGACCTTCCCTTCCATACGGCCCTTTCTCTCCGGCCGACCTTTTCCTTCCGGCATCGCCACGCTCCTACCAGCCTCTTTATGTTCGTCTTGGCCGGAAGTACCATCCCGGAAAACAGAACGGTTGTCAAGGGCCGGCGCGAGGAGGGGATTACTGAGCCTTGAATCAAGAGCCAAACCCGGTCGAAGGCGCCGCCGTTTGAGTAAATCCCCCTGGATCCCCCTTTTAAAAAGGGGGGCTGAGGGGGATTTGGATCTTGCAAGTTTAGAACCGTCGTCAAGAATCATTAAGCTCCAGCGTTAGGGGCTCATTTCGTCCCCTGCGTGTTGACACTCCCACCGGGCATAACTACACTCGACAGAAATTCCTGACCCAGTCCAATGACTGGAGCTCTACCACTGGAATACCAATTTGTGAAGGGCACCCTGGCCAGCAAATCCTATTATTGAGACCGGGACCCGGAAGTACCATGGTGGAGGTAATAATGGCGCGAATTCCCGCCATCACCCGGGAAGCAGTTCCTGAAGAGCTTAGAGCAGTATTCGACGAGGTAGCCTCCGAACCCAACGGGGTCGGGACCGGGCCCATGTCGGTTTTGAAGCACAGCCCGGAGCTGGCCCGCCGCGCCAGGCCCCTGTTCAACTACGTGAGGAACGAATCCACGGTTCCCCGGAAATTACGGGAATTGGCCATGCTGCTAACGGCCAGGGCGATGGATTGCCCCTACATTTGGAACGCCCACGTGGGGTTGGGGCGTGAAGCCGGTCTGAGCGATACCCTGTTGAATGCCCTGCGGGACCGGCAGACCCTGCCGGCGGTCCCGACCGAGGAGGAGGCAATAATAGACTACGCCACCGAGCTGTTTCAGTCCCGACGGGTGGCTCCCCAAACCTTCCAAGCCGTGCTGGAATTACTGGGGTCCCAGGGTTTGGTGGAGCTGACTGCTCTGTTGGGGTTCTACACTATGCTGGCATTCAACGCCAACGCCGTGGAGCTGGCATTGCCGGAAAATCTGGCGGAGCCGCCATTACCGGTTGAGGCTGCGGGTCGGGCTGCGGTTTAGTTTAGCTAGAAGCAATACCGTGAAGTTTGACGAGCCGGATAGTACTTCCATTCCAATAATGTAGAGGGGTCGGATATGCCAGCAGAACCGCCAAGATTAGAGGGTAAGGTCGCTATTGTGACGGGAGCGGGAGCCACCGGCAGCGGGGACTTCGTTGGAATTGGCCAGGCGATATCCATCCTATTCGCCAGGCACGGCGCCGGGGTGCTTCTGGTGGATCGGGACCAGCAGAACGCCGAGACCACCCTGGCGGCTATTCGTGAAGAGGGCGGCCGAGCCTCTCTGTTCGTCGGAGATGTTACCAGCAACTCCGACTGCCAGGGCATGGTGGAAGCCGCCGTGGCCGAGTACGGAAAACTCAACATTCTGATCAACAACGTGGGTATCAGCGGTCCCGGCTCGGTAACCGACGTGGAAGAGGACTTTTGGGACAAGGTGATCGACGTTAACCTGAAGAGCGTCATGCTGACCAGCAAGCATGCCATTCCCAAGATGATCGAGGCCGGTGGCGGCGCCATCGTCAACCTCTCCTCCATCGTGGGCCTGCGGGCCGGCAGCGGGCGTCCCAGTCACCCCTACGCCGCATCCAAGGGCGGCATCATCGGCCTGAGCAATTCCATGGCGGTGCACTACGGGCGGGATAATATTCGAGTCAATTGCATCGCCCCCGGTCACATCCGCAGCCCAATGGTGGCCCGCCACAGTACCGAGGAGATGCTGAACCTCCGCCGCCGGGCTGGTCCCTTGGGCACCGAGGGCACACCCTGGGATGTGGCCTGGGCGGCTCTGTTCCTGGCCTCGGAGGAGGCTCGCTGGGTCTCCGGCGTAACCCTGCCGGTGGACGCCGGGCTGCTGGCGGCCACACCGCTGGCCATGTTTCCCTACCTGCGCGACCCGGAGTAGCGAGCCTGAGGCAGGCATGATGCGGGTGCATATACGGGAAGCAAGCGTTCCTGATGCTGCCGCCATTGCCAAGGTCCACGTGGACAGCTGGCGGACCACATACACCGGCGTGGTGCCCGACGAGTATTTAGCCCAACTTTCTTACGAGCAGCATGGGCAGGTCTGGCGGGATATCCTGTCCACTCACAGCGCCAAAGAATTTGTTTATGTTGCTGAAGCTGAAGCTAGTAACATCATAGGATTCGCGTCTGGGGGACCAGAGCGTAGCGGCAACACCGTCTATAAGGGCGAACTGTACGCCATGTATCTGCTTGAAGGATATCAGCGCAAAGGCATCGGGGGCCAACTGGCCCAAGCCATAGCCAAGAGACTGGTGCAAGAAGGTTTCCACTCCATGTTAGTGTGGGTGCTGGCCAATAACCCGTCTCAGGATTTCTATAGTGCCCTTGGTGGGCAGCGAGTGTACGAACAGGAGATCACCATCGGAGAAGTAAGGCTGGTTGAAGTAGCCTATGGCTGGTGGGACATACGTGAGCTCGTGCCGTGACGGGCAACAACAGATTTGAATGCTTGTTCGCCGGGGAGTAGCGAAGCAGAGAGACCTCACTGTACCATCCGCGAACTCTCCGATGCTGCTGCCGGCCTGGGCGTTCTCGGAACTGGTGGAGGCCGGTCTCCCTTGAGATAGGAGATGACTATCCCCAGCAACAGAATGCATCCCATTAACCCGAAGGCCCAGCGCAGGCCGAGGATGAAGGCGCCGGAAACCCCTGGGGATACCGCCTGGAGGCTGGGCTCCACTCCTCTTAATCCCATGACGGTAACCACGATCGTAGTAGCCAGGGCTATGCTAACAATGTTGGCGGAATTTCGAGTCAGATTGGTTAGAGCGGAGATTACTCCATACCGGGAACGATCGACCGCACTCATAATGGAGCTGCTGTTGGGCGAATGAAACAAACCGGTGCCGGCGCTTTGCAGCATCAGCATGACCACAATCCAGCCTACCGGAAAATTCTCCGACAACCAGGCGGCGAGGATGAAGGATGCCGAAGCGGATAATGCCAGCCCGCCCAAGGTGAACTTGCGCCAGCCGAAATGGTCGGAGAGCCGGCCGCTAACAGGACCCAATACCACCAGGCACAGAGCGGGAGGTATCATGAGCAAGCCCATATCTCGGGGACTCATTCCCAGCACCGCCTGCAGGTAGAAGGGCATCATGAAGCGGGTTGCCGAGGTTCCCAGGAATGAGATCCATCCGGCCGCTATGCCTAGGGTCACCAGTTTGCTTCGAAACAGCCTCAGGTCCAGCATGGGCGCTTCAGTCCGCAGTTCCCACCACACGAACCCGGAAAATATCGCCAGAAACCCAAGGGCCCCGACTATTACCACGTTGGAGGTCCAGCCCAGCTGATGCCCATTGCCCACCAGCAGCAGCAAGAGCAGCAGCGCGGCACCCGATAATACAGCTCCCAGCCAATCGAAGCGAAGTCGCTCTGCTGGTTCGGTGACCGTTCCTACCTGCGAGCCGCCCAGCACGATAAACGTAGCTGCTATGGTGAAGAGCCCGGTCGGAATATTCACCAGAAAGACCGCCTGCCAGCCCCAGATGCTGACTAGAATCCCTCCCAGGGCCGGCCCAATAATCGCGCCCAATCCCACCACGCTGAGGTTTGACCCCAGGGCTTTACCTCGCTCCCTCTCGGGGAAGGCCGAAAGGATCATGGCCACCGCGTTTCCTTGGATCATGGCAGACCCCACGCCCTGCCCCACTTTAGCGACCAGCAGGGTGGGCAGGTTGATCCAACGGGAGAATCCGGCCAGCGCCGCGGCCAGAATAAACACGTTGAACCCTATAAGGTAAATTCGCCGCCGGCCCACCAAGTCCCCCAACCGACCCATGGGGAGCAATAGCACGGCAATGGCCAGGGTCTCGCTTATGATCACCCACTGGATGGTGGACAAAGGGGCTTGAAAGTGCTCGGCGATGGTGGGTAACGCGACCAGAACGCTGGCATGGCTGATTACGGAGATGAAGGTACCAATGGCGATGGTGCCAAAGACCCACCATTTGAAATTGGCGCTATCTTCTTGGAGCCGGCGCAAAAGGTCCTTCCCATTTTAGGCGTCGGGTCACTCCAGCCGGCGAACTCGGCCCAATATCAGCAGCAACCCGATAGTCAATACCAATCCAGTTAGCCCCACCACAGTGATGCCAACGGTGACCGAGGTGACGCCGATAAACCAACCAATCAGCAGGCTGGTGAATAAGACCAGTCCCCGACCGACGCCCTGCAGGCTGGTGACGCGCGACCTGAGTTCATCGGGGACCAGAGTCTGGATCAAGGTGCTGTTCGTGGTTCGGAAGGCGGATTGGAAGAAGGCCATGGCGCCGATTACCAGCAAGGCCAGCGGCAGCCATTGGGCTTGGGCAAAAAGCACCACAGTCACTCCACTCATTATCACAGCGCCCAATACCACCATTCCCTTCTTGAAAACGAATCCCACCGATGCGATGGCTAAGGCCGCCAACAGTCCGCCCAACCCGGTGACAGCCAGCAGGTACCCACCGACATCCGGCCCCCGCTGCAGCACCTCAACCGTAAAGATGGGGAACATGAACCACACCGGGTGCAGCAGCACGTTTGGAATCAAACTGAGGATCATCAGCTGGAAGATAACCCGCTCCCCCTTCCAGATGTAGCGGATGCCTTCTTTCAAATCGGAGAGGAAGGATTTACGGCTGGCCGCGGCCCTCGGCCGGTAGAAGGGGGTGCGCATGGGTAGGAAAGCCAATACCATGCCGAGGTAAAGCAAACCCTCCACGGCGAAATTCCAGAAGAAGCCCAGGGTGGCGATAAGTATCCCTCCGACAAAAGGTCCAATGAGCCGCGTGCTGGTAATGGTAAGAACGTTAGTGGCCAGGGCATTACCCAGGGCTTCTCGGGGCACCGTGTTGGCGATGAGCGCTTGGCGCAGGGGCTGAATCATGGAACGGCATACGCCGGAGATCAAAATGTAGGCGAAGGCATGCCATACCTGAACCCACTCCCTCAGCACCAGCAGGGCGAAGAAGAAGGCCATGCCGGCCATGAAGAGCTGTATACCCATTACCAACTTGCGCCGGTCCACCCGGTCGCCAAGGACTCCGCTCCAGGGGCTGACAACCAGCGAAGGCAAGGTATTCACTGCTTGCACGGTGATGACCAGCAGGGCTAAAGAAGAGGCCCCCTCGGTTAGTTCCTGGACCAACCAGCCCACAGAAAGGAGTTGCAGCCACTGGGCGCCGTTGGCGCAGAAGTTGCCCATCCAGAGGAGCCGGTAGTTGGGGTAGGCGATCCAGGAGTCCAGAGTGTGGAGGCGAGGGAGTCGCGAAAAGAGGCTTAGACTGATGGTGATGGACTCCTTTAGTCGGGCATATAAATTACGGAGGTCCCGGGCCGACCTATTGCCGGCGCGAATAATCTCCCGCTTAGTTTATCAAATATTTCGCCGGTTGATCGTATTGTGGAAATGGTGGTTGACCCAGTGGGGCGCCCCGTCGGCTACTAAAGTTGCATTCCGAAAGAAATTATTAGACGGTTGACGGTAGCAGTCGGGCCATATTATCTTACATTTGAATTGACTGAGCCTTGAGCAGACGGGGCAGTCTGCCAAAAACTGGGACCCTATACGGACGATATCAGGAGAGGAGGAGAAGATATGACGCAACAAAACAGCGAACACCCAACCCAGCACATCGGCAATACCATCTTGGTGGTGATGATGGACGTGGAACCGGGCCACGAAGCGGAGTTTGACCGGTGGTACAACGAGGAGCACCTTCCGGAGCGATTGGAAATAGCCGGCTACGTCAGCGCCCGCCGGTTCAAGCTGGAGGAGGGCAACGGGATGCTGAAGTACCTGTGCATCTGGGAGTTGGAGGACGCCAGCCCGCTGGAGAGCGAGCAGTACAAGATGCAGCGGGCACGCCCCAGCTGGATACGAGACGAGGCCAACAAGTACATCACCCAGCGGGCCAGAGGTCTCTACCAGCAGATCTACCCGCTGGAGGGGGCCTTCGAGGACCACTCCGGCTCCTACCCGGAGCCCGTGGCCAGGTAGATTCGGTAGGGTACTCTCTTGTATCATAAAATCAGGTAATGGACTATTTCCTGGACAACTGGGGAAGCTTTGTCGGAGTACTCAGCCTTGTCATCACCATCATAGGATTTCCCATAGCTATACTACGAGCGACCCAAGCAAGGACGGCAAGCCGGGAGGCCCGGGCCGCCGTAATCAGGATGCTAAGCATAGCGGATCTTCAGCGGGCTATAGCTCTGATACAGCGTCTGAAAGATCTACATAGGGACAGCAAGTGGGAGGCCTCTCTCGAACATTATCAGGCCCTCAGAGTGATGCTGGCGGATATCGATTCGAGGTTGACCGACATTTCCGCTAAACAGCGATTCGATATCAGAAGTGCCATCCCGCTTATGGTCGTGATCGAGAACAATGTGGATGAAGCGGTTAGAGGAGCCTCCCAACCGTCTGAGGCAAGCGGCTTTAACGAGGTCCTAAACGATATACAAGTAAGCCTTGAAAACCTAGCGAGTTTCGCCTTCGCAGGTGAGGAAGACGACTAAGATGGCTGAAGTTACAGAAATTCTGAATAAGTTGCTCGAGCGCACCAAAGATAATAGGGTAGTATGGAAATCCACTCCGGCCCCGCAAACTTTCGTCGCAGTCATCGGCAAAAATTCAGTGATAATTCAGCTGGACAATTCGGATCAGCCAATATTTAGGGTGAATAATAAGACTGGAGAGACCATAGACTCTATGACCAGACGGAATTATCCTGGCATAGGATGGCAGGACCAGCTAAGGGAACTTCATGAACTGGCCAGACGTATGGCACTTGAGGTAGATAACGAGCTCGACGAGTTGTTGAAGGCCCTTAGCGAATAAGCCAGGACCTTCGTGGCGTTCCCTTAAATCTGCGTCAGCCGTAAGACTTCGCGGATGTCCTCCACCTCTTCCAGGTGCCAGAGCCGGTCCAGCAGCTGATCCGTCTGCTGGGGGGTGAGCAGGTCCTTGGCCAGCGAGCGGAACTTGGCTTCCACCTCGGCGTCGGTCATGGGGTTCAGGTAGTGGCCCTTGTGGTAGGGCACCTCGGCGGAGTATTTTTGGCCGGAATTGGTCACCACCTCCACCTCGCAAAGCATGGCCTCCGGCGCCCGCCGGTCGGCCTCGGCTGAGCCCTCCACCTTCACCCGGCTGGTCAGGTCCAGCAATTTCGGGTCCTTGATGTACTGGTCGTCGAAGTGACCCTGGTGCACCGTACCATAGGTCAGGGCCACTGCTGTGGTATAGGGCATGCTATGGTCGGCGGTTTCGCGGGTTTCGGGGCGCCACTTCTCTGGGTCTCCCGCCATGATGTCGATGGCCCTCTGCAGGGTTTTGATGTTCACCTGAGCGATGTCGTTGACGTCGGGCAGTTGCTCCCGCACCTGCAGGGCCGCCTGCACCACGGTTTGTGAGTATTGCCCCAGGGGGAAGCGCTTGATGCTGCACTCGGCAATCTTGAAGGGCTGCCCGTTGCCGCCAAATGGCTCCAACTCGTAGGCCTCGTGGGACACCGCCTTGAAGAAACCGCTATCTCCCTCGAATATGGGCGATGGCCCGGTCAGCCCGCGTTGGGCCAGCATGGTGGCAAAGACCGCGTTGCGGCTGGCGTTGGCGTAGGCGCAGCCCTTCCAATGAGAAAGGTTGCCCAGCCGGGTTTGCCCCAGGGCGATGTTGGGAGCGACTCCCAGGTTCACCGCCTGAAATGTCTGCTCCGGCGAAAGTCCGAGAGACCGGGCGGCGCCGAGGGTGCTGGCGATGCAGCCGTTGGTCACGTGGTCGAAGCCGATGTACTTCAGCATAGCGGCATCGCCGATGCGGCAGAAGGCCTCGTAGGCGACGACTGTGGCGGTGATGGCGCGCCGCCCTCCGGCGTTGGCCATCTCGGTGGCGGACAAGACCGCGGCGATGCTGTCGCTGGGGTGCCCCGATTCCTTGCTGGTGTACCCGTCGTTGTAGTCCAGGTAGCGAATCATCACCCCGTTGGCGAAGGTCGCCAGGTCGGGACTGCTGCTCTGACCGCTGCCGATGATGCTGGCCGGCTGGGTGCTGGTTACGGTTCCAGCCAGATCCCGGGCTATCTTGCTGGGCTCGCTGGTATAGCCACCCAGGGCGCACCCTATGGTGTCGATGATCATGCGTTTGGTCAGGTGGACCACGTCGGCGGGCAGGTCCCGGTAGTGCAGCGACGTGGCGTAGGAGCTTAGCTGTTCAGCCAGGTTAGGCATTTGATTTCCTCCTTGGTGTAGCCAGATGTAATCGCCGCTTGGGCTAGGTTGATTATTTTTTGCCGTTGTGGTTCAGGGCATCAGGATTGGGGATATTGGAAGGGAGCATACTCCCCGTAATTGCCGCTATTGTCGAAGGAGAGGCCCTCGGTAGTCAGCCGTTCCACATTGGTTGAACATAGATCTGCGCTCTGAGAGGTGAATCCGGTGGGTTTGTTCAGGGTCGCCAATTCCACCTCGCCGGTAACCGGATTGATCATCGGCGTGAGCTCCAGGTCGAATATTCCCGCGATGGTGATCTTGCTGCGGATACCGTCCAGCTCCACCTTGAATGGGGCGAATTTGATTCCCAAATCGTTGCTGGTCAAACTGAGGAAGACGTTGAATGGGGGAGCCCCGGCAATTAATGCCTGCAGAGCCTCCCTTTGCTGGGGCGTAGCTCGCTCGTCGATGACGGTGAATGCGGTTAGGTTGCCTAAATGTATCGCGGCCGGCGAATGGAAAAACATGCCAAAGTTGAGCCCATCCAGGGATACATTACCCAAGTGCCCTTCTTCTATGCACCAAACGTACTCGCCATAGCAAAAGCCGTGACTGGGCGCCACTTCAAAGTTACAGGGACAGCCCCAGTCGCAGTTACAACCTCCCACCACCGCTCCTTTCAGAGAGTAATCGCTCAATTCAGTCATACCGCATCCTCCTCGGCATTTGTTCACCTCCACTTCAGGTCCGGTTTTTAGCCAACCAAAGACTTGAAATCTATGTTGCCTCTCGGGTTGTTATCCGCTGGCGCTTCCCACCCGGTCCAAAAAGTTTCGGAGCAGGTCGTGGCCCACCGGGGTGAGAATTGACTCTGGGTGGAACTGCACTCCCTCCACCGGATATTCCTTGTGACGCAATCCCATGATCAGGCCATCATCGGTCCAGGCGGTCACTTCCAGGCAATCGGGGAGTGTTTCCGGATATACCACCAGCGAGTGGTAGCGAATGGCCTCGAAGGGATTGGGCAGGCCGGCCAGGACGCCGGCCCCGTGGTGATTGACCATGGATGTCTTGCCGTGCCTTATCTCATCGGCCCGATCCACCCTGGCCCCGTAAACATCCCCGATGCATTGGTGCCCCAGGCAAACCCCCAGCACCGGCAGCTTGGGTCCGAAGTGGCGGATGACGTCGTTGGATATGCCCGCCTCCCGAGGAGTGCAGGGGCCCGGTGAAATCACGATACCTTCCGGGGACATGCCCTCCACGTCCTCCAGGGTTATCTTATCATTCCGCACCGTCACCACCTCCGCCCCCAGCTCGGAGAGATATTGGTAGAGATTGTAGGTAAAGCTGTCGTAGTTGTCGATTAACAGAAGCATCAGAGCAGCTCCACAAATTCCAGCCAGTTGCCGTCCGGGTCCTGGGCATACAGGACCTTGCGGATCAGCTTTCCCTGCTCGTCCCGATGTTCCGCCGGCGGATTGATGGGGCGCAAACCCTGCTGGGATTTCTCGGCGTAGAACCGGTCGATGTCTTCCACGTAGAAGGCGACGTGCGCCGCACCCAGGTCGTTGCGGCTGATACCTCCCGGTCCGCTGGCGGGCGAAAGGTACTGGATCAGCTCGAGCTGGTGCCCATCTCCCAGGTCCACAAATGCGCCCTTGATGTGCGCGCCGGAAAAGCCCAATACCTGGTCGATAAACTCCCCCTGGCGTTCCATGCGCATGGCCACTTTCAGCCCCAGCACGTTGGTGTAGAACTCCACGGCCTGGTCCACATCCCGAACAATAAAGCCACTGTGGAAAAAAGATTTCAGCATTGATCTGCCCTCCCAATCATGGATCCGGTACTATTTGTTCTTGACGCAATTACTAAACTTGAGAGATCCAAATCCCCCGGAGTTCTCCTTTTCAAAGGGGGATATGGAATGTCACCCCTCGCTTCGCGAGGGGTCTAAAATCCTTGGGCACATGGACCTGACGCCACTGACTATGGCGTAACTCCCGTACTGACTCATGAGGTTTTACAGGCTCAGGATTCAGATTCCTCAGTCGCTTCGCTCCTTCGGAATGACATTGGTCGTTTTGAAATAGATTTTTACTCCCGACCCTCGGCCAGATCAATGGCCCGCAGGAGCGCTCCCGCCTTGTGCTGGGTTTCAATGTATTCGTCCTCCGCCACACTGTCGGCCACCACGCCGCCTCCAGCCTGGATATACATGACTCCATCCTTGTAGATGCCGGTGCGCAGCACTAGGGCGGTGTCCATATTGCCGGAATAGCTGAAGTAGCCCACCGCGCCGCCGTAGGGGCCGCGTTTCTCCCCCTCAATTTCCGCGATGATCTCCATGGCGCGAATTTTGGGCGCTCCGGACACCGTGCCCGCCGGGAAGCAGGACCGCAGGGCGTCGTATACGGTAAGCTCCGGCTTGAGCTTGCCCTGGACGTGGGATACCAGGTGCATAACGTGGGAGAAGCGCTCCACTTCCATCAACTGGGTCACCGACACGGTGCCCGGCACGCTGACCCGGCCGATGTCGTTACGGCCCAGGTCCACCAGCATGATGTGCTCGGCCCGCTGCTTTTCGCTGGTCTGCAACTCCTCGGCCAGGGCCGCTTCCTCTTCGGGTGTTTGACCGCGAGGACGGGTCCCCGCTATGGGGTGGGTGGCCACGATGCCGTCCTCCACCTGGGCCACGGTTTCGATGGCCGCGCCCACTATCTGAAAATCGTCCAGGTTCAAATAGTACATGTAAGGGGAGGGGTTTACGCCCCGCAAGGAGCGATATATCTGGAAGGGGTGAACCCAGGTCTGGCGCGAGTAACGCTGAGAGTTGACTACCTGAATTACATCCCCGGCATAGATATATTCCACGCACTTTTCTACTGCCCGGTGGTACTGGGTCCGGGTAAAATTGGACTTAACCTCCGCCGGCGCTTTCATCGGGTTTTCCGTCTGATTTTCTGGGAGGGGAGACTCCCGCAGCAGGTCTGGCGGCAGCTCCAGCGGTTGGGACAGCCGTCGGGCCAACTCGTCGATTTTGGACGTCGCCTCCCGGTAGGCCAGCTCCACATCGCCGTCCAGGCGCACGTGGCTGACAATCTTTATGTCGTGACGCAGATGGTCGAAGACCAGCAAAGTGTCGGCGAACATGAACACCGACTCGGGCAAACCCAGGGGGTCCACGGGCACTGACGGCACCCTGGGCTCGAAGTAATGAATGGTGTCGTAAGCCAGGTACCCGACCCCGCCTCCGTGGAAACGGGGCAATCCGGGCACGGGGATCAACCGGTATTGGTCCATCTCCGCCTGGACCAGGGTCAAGGGGTCGACCTCCCCATATTCCTGGCCCGGTCCGGTTTTCAAGACCCGATAGGGTTCGGTGCCAATGAAGCTGTAGCGGCCGATGCGCTCGCCGCCGGCCACGCTTTCCAGCAGGAAGGAGTAGGGCGGACGGGCAACTTTCAGGTAGGCGGAAACCGGCGTTTCCAAATCGGCGTTAATCGACCGGTACACCGGTATCAGATTACCCTGGTCCGCTTGGGCCTTAACCTCTTCCAAAGTTGGATGGTACAGCATTCGCCACAACTCCTATTGCAAAGCCCAGGTGGTATCTACATGGACCACCATGCCAACCCTGCGTTCTTAATCTTGGCATTAGTTTAGTTGCCGCCACGCCTCTTGACCCGGACTCTTGTGGCAAGATTGGCTATCCACGCCAGTCGCGGGTGGAACCTGACACAAAAAAACCCGTCCACCAGGGACGGGCCTTAGCCGTGTTGCCACCCTATTTACCGGCCGCGCTAATTCTAAACTAACACCCAGGTGAAACCCGCAGAGTTTGGATATATCTCTCTGGGGTCCCACCTTTGGTTTGGTTTAGGTAGACAAGGCTTGGTCGGCATCTCTACCGGCAAAGGATCCCTTCGTCTACCTGGTCTCCCCTTGCCGCGGGCCGATAACGGTGCCCTTCCGGCCCAACCTACTAGCGTGCAGCCCCAACGTCCAACCAGGGTGCCGTGCGCTTTCAGCCGGCGGCTCCGGGGTCCATTCGTGCTTCCGCGCTTGGCGCCGGTTTCCACCCGTCCCGGCTCTCTGGGCCCCGCTCGAAGCCTACTAATCCCCTTCAATGCCTTTAGGATTTAGCGATGTGTTGGGAGTATAGAACCGGCTTCTCGGCGGTGTCAAGGCCGCGAATGGACTCATAAGAATGTTGCTGAGGGGTGGCGGGTCAGTGCCAGGCGGCGCTCGAAAGCCACCGGGGTCTCCGGCTTAGGGCATCAGCAAAATTTTTCCGGTGGTTTCTCTTCCTTCCAGCTGCCGGTGGGCCTCCGCCGCCTCGGACAGGGGAAGGGTCAGCCCAATCCGTAGCTTTAGCTCTCCTGAGCCCACCCATCCGAGGACTTCGTCGGCTCGACACAGCAGCTCTTCCCGGGTGGCGGTGTAGTCGCCCAGACTAGGGCGGGTCAAGAAACGGGAGCCGCTGCGAAGCAGGCCGGAGTCGAAGGGCGGAACCGGCCCGCTGGCCTGTCCGTAGAGGACCATGTGGCCCCTTCGCCCCAAACAGCTGATGCTCTTGAGAAAGGTGGTCTGGCCGACGGCGTCAAACACCATCCGCAAACCCTTCCCCTCAGTGCTCTTTTGAATTTCCTGTTCAAAGTCTTGCTGGGTATAGAGAATGACGGAGTCGGCCCCGGCTTCCCGGGCCAAGTCCGCCTTGGCTTCGGTAGACACGGTGGCGAAGACCTGCGCTCCCACCCGCTTGAGCATCTGGATCAAAAGCAGTCCCACACCTCCCGCGCCGGCATGAACCAGAACCCGGTCCCCTGAATGCAACTGGGTTATGCCAAATGTCAGAAAATGCGCCGTCATAGCCTGCAGCATGGTCGCTGCTCCCGTGGAAAACTCCATCTGCTCCGGCAAGGGAACCA